>NZ_JAUBTV010000004.1:76408-115594 GCF_036705145.1 Microcoleus sp. B5-D4
AAAAAGAGTAAAATTCTTGTGGGTTGGGCGTCCCGCCCGCCCTAAAAATACAACTTAAATGCGAGACAGCTTACCTATTTAATTTACTCTTTTCCTATTGCTATTTGCCAATGCAAAACCTGCTAAATATTCTGTCGAGCACTGATTCTGTCACTTCTTCCCCCGTCACTTCCCCCAATGCTTGAATTGCACCGCGTAAATCTATTGTCCAGAAATCTAAAGGCAATTTGTTGCTAATAGTATCCGTGCATTGTTCCAGAGAAATTTTAGCTTTAGTTAAGGCCGCTGCTTGTCGCTGGTTGATTGCTAAGTCTGAGTTGGCTGCTTGCAAATTTCCCCCGGTGACGGCATCTAAAATTGCTGTTTCTAAGTCTTCTATGCCTCGATCGAGGGCGGCGGCTGCGGTAACTATACGGTGAATTTCAGAGGAAAAAGGTAGTTCGGGGAGGGTTTTTACTAAGTCGATTTTGTTGATAATTATAATTAGCTGGCGGTGGTTTACTTGTTCGTAAATTTCCGAATCTTCTTCTGTCCAACCAGATTCCGCGTCAATTGTCAACAACACTAAATCGGCTTGTTTTGCTGCGGCGCGCGATCGCTCAACGCCAATTTTTTCTACCTTGTCCTCGGTTTCTCGAATGCCCGCAGTATCAAGAACCTGCACTGGAATTCCCCCGACAACTAGCTGCGATTCTACCACATCCCGCGTCGTACCGGGCAAATCCGTGACGATCGCCCGATCGCTCTTACTCCAAGCATTCAACAAACTCGATTTTCCCACATTCGGCCGCCCAACAATCGCTACTTTCAAACCAGTTCTCAACAATTCTCCACGATCTGCGGTTGCCAAAATTGTTGACAATTCCTCCAAAACATTATTTATTTCCAAAGAAGTTTTAGCTTCATCTAAAGGCGGCAAATCTTCCTCAAAATCAATTCTCGCCTCAATTTCTGCCAGCACGTCCAAACAAGTTGTTCTCAATTTGCGAATTGGCTGCGCTAATTTTCCTTGCAAACCAGCTAAAGCACTTTGTGCAGCAGCGGGCGATTTTGCTCCCACCAAATCTGCAATACTTTCAGCTTGAGTTAAATCGAGCCTCCCGTTCAAAAAAGCCCGCAGCGAAAACTCTCCCGGCTGCGCCAATCTCGCCCCATGTTCCAAACACAACTGCAAGACTTGCTGCACGGCCATGATACCGCCGTGACAGTGAAATTCCACCACATCTTCGCGAGTAAAAGAACGCGGTGCTTTCATGATTAGCAGCAAAGCTTCATCGACTAATTCTTGAGTTTTGGGGCGGCGGATGTGGCCGTAAAGAATGCGGTGAGACTCCCAAATTTGCCGTCCTGGGGCGCAAAACAGAGTTTCGGCAATTTTTAAGGCTGCGGAACCGGAAACTCGCACAATGCCGACGCTGCCTTGTTGGGGAACTATGGCAGTGGCGATCGCTGCGATCGTTCCTCCTTTTGTTAGTGATTCAGACATTTTTAATTGCTCTATAGTTTAATAATTATCTCGATCGCCCTATCTGCAATGCCTCGAACATATAGGCATTTAATTGCTGTATATAGAGATTTCCTAATTCACCCAATCGTCTAATAATTAATCTGCGTTGGAGGGTAGCTATTCGAGTTACTCTAACTTTAGATGATACTCGCAATCCCGTTGCCGAAAATTCTATATCTTCCACATTTAAAGCAAACTCTTCATTACTCAAACGGCTAACATTTTGAGACGAAATAAAGCAAACAGTAACTTCATCAGGATTTGAGATAGCACATAGCACTAAAGCCGGACGCAATTTCATCTGACTCAAATCAGTAAATGGAAATTCGACTAATACAATATCTCCTTTTTTTAGTGTCACGCAATAGGTTCTCCATCTTCTATTGTGTAAATATCAGGTTCGTCATGCAAAAAGTCAAAACAGCCACCACTTTGATCGAGCTGCATAAGTTCCTGAGTCGAAGGGTACGGGATCTTTTCTAGTAATTTGTCCGTAATCGCTAATTGTTCGTCTGCGGAGAGAGATAAGATAACTTGAATTAGGGAGTCAACGAGTTGTACGTTCATTTTAAGTCATCTGTTGCTCGGTTACTAAATTATACTATAAGTTCACGCTTTGCATCTACAGTCAACCGATACGGGCAGCAGACTGGGACTAATCTTAATGCTATAGTCCTCGACGCAGAAATTGTTTTTTTTACGGAAATACTGCATCCCGGCTTTTAACACTGCGTCCTGGACTGCTCAAATTCAGACAAGGCTCAAAGTTTGGGCGATCGCCTTTAAATTGCCAGCACCTGTAGTCCTACTACTGGCGATTTCTTCGGCGGCTTGGCACACCGGAATCAATAGCTAAAAGTTTGACACCACAGTGAGCTATTCTGATTTCATGCAATAATGGAACATTGACAGGGTAGAGGGCAAAGCATGATTGGTCAACTCCTAGACAGACGTTACCGCATCATTAAAGTCACAGACTCAAGTGAGGTGGGAAAAACTTATCTAGCAGCAGATACTCACCGTCCCGGGTATCCGCAATGCACGGTTAGAGAAATGCGGCTACCCGGCACAAGTTCGCAAACTCCAGAATTAGTCAAAGTTATATTTCAAAGAAACGCAGAAATAATTGAAAAATTGGGTAAACACGACAAAATTCCCGAATTATTGGCGTATTTTGAGGAAAATCAAAGTTTATACTTAATAGAAGAATTTATTGCCGGCTCACCTTTAAGTCAAGAACTAATACCCGGTGAACCTTGGGATGAAGACCAAGTAATTGGTCTGCTATCAGAAATATTAGAAATTTTGGTGTTCATACACGACAAAGGTTTCATTCACCGCAGAATTCAACCAGACAGAGCGATCCGGCGCGAGTCAGACGGCAAATTTGTATTGGTAGACTTTAGCTTAGACAAAGAAATTAACCCGGAACTTGCTAACTGTCATTTGTTGTCGCAAACTTCCCCGAACTCTGTTAAACGCCATGAGGCAAAAAAACAGGATTTGGGGGCCCAGGAGTTATACGTGCCGATCGAGCAATTGAGCGGCAACCCCCGTTACAATAGCGACATCTACGCTCTAGGTACGATCGCCCAGCTTGCCGTCACGGGACTCTCACCCAACGAACTGAGTGCCTTAAAAAACAACAAAAACGAAATTCCCTGGCGAAACCGGGCAACTTGTTCGGCCGCCCTAGCAGATATTATCGATCGAATGGTGCGCCCTGACTGTGAGGAACGTTATCAGGAGGCCGCCGAAGTTTTAGCAGACCTCAAACAAATCGCCGTAAAATTGGAGGTTGAGCCGCCGCCAGCCACAATCATCACGCACGCTATGAGTCAACCGCTAAGACAAAGCCAAACCAAACTGCTGCTGTTGGCTGCAACAGCGGCAGCTTTAATCTTGACGGCAGTGATAATTTACTTTTGGCAGAGTCAAAGTCCGGCGAGGTCAAAAGAATTGTTAGCCCGCGGCGTTACCAAGGCGCAGCAAGGTGACACAACAGGCGCGATCGCCGATTATACTCAAGCGATCGCCCTGAATGCCAGCGATGCGGAAACTTACTACAAGCGGGCAAACGCTCGCTACGACATGGGCGCAACCGAGGAAGCAATACAGGATTACACGCAAGCAATTAAAGTCAATCCTAGCCACACCAAAGCTCTCTACAATCGAGGTATGGCCCGCCTCGACATCGGGGACAAGCGGGGGGCCGTGGAAGATTTCACCCAAGTAGTGCGACTCAATCCCAGCGACGGTGAGGCCTACTCTCAGCGGGGTTTAGCTTACTACGAGTTGGGCGACTACCGCACAGCAATAGAAGACTACACTCAAGCAATTAGGCTCAGTCCCAACGATGCTACAGCTTACAGCAATCGGGGTTTAGCTCGATCGGCTGCAGGCGACAAAACAGGAGCAATGGCAGATTTTACTCAAGCCCTGCAAATTAGCCCCAAACAAGCTGGCGTTTACTACAGTCGTGGTCGAGCGAGATTTAATCTGGCAGATTATCAAGGAGCGATGGAAGATTATACTAAGGCGATCGAATTACAACCAGATCTCGCCGATGCTTATACCAATCGGTGCAGCGCTTACTTGAATTTGGCCACCTACGACAAAGCGATTGCAGATTGCACCGAAGGAATTCGCCTCGATCCAAAAGATGAAGCAGCTTACAACAACCGCTGCATTGCTTATCTGAATTTAAAACAATTTCAAAAGGCCAGCGAAGATTGCAGTTTGACGATCGGACTTAACGGCAACAATCCCAAAGCATACAGCAATCGAGGATTAGCTCGATCGGCTTCGGGAGACAAGCAGGGAGCTGTGGAAGATTTTACTCAAGCAATTCGACTCAATCCCAGCGATGCCGTAGCTTACAGCAATCGCGGTACTATTTACTCAGAACTAAAAAATTACCCTTTAGCAGTTGAGGATTTCGCTCACTCGCTGCGGCTCAACCCCAACAATGCTAGCGCTTTTTACAGCCGAGGCCTCGTCCGTCGCCAACTCAAAGACCGTGCCGGGGCGATCGAGGATTTTCAGAAAGCTGCAACCCTCTTTCTAGAACAAGGAAGAGCCGATGGTTTCCAAAACGCACAAGCACAAATCAACGACCCTAAATAAACTATTAGTTTCCATTCAGATGTTAAAAAAAGAAGAAAAAAGGAAGAAGGAAGAAGGAAGAAGGAAGAAAGAAGAAGACCCAATTACCAATTCCCACTTACCAACTTCTCGTTACCAACTCCCCGTTACCAATTCCAAATTACCACCTCCCCGTTACCAATTCTCACTTATAGATATGAACATGGTTGGTCAACTTTTAGACAGGCGTTATCGCGTAGTGCAAATTCTCAGCTCGGGTGCTTTCGGACAAACTTATTTAGCTGTCGATACTCGTCGCCCTGGCCACCCTCAATGTGTAGTCAAACAACTGCGCCCTCCCAGCAACACTTCCACAGTTCTCAAAACAGCTTACCGCTTATTTAAACAAGAAGCAGAAATATTAGAAAAGCTGGGAAAACACGATCAAATTCCATTTTTACTCGCTTATTTTGAAGAAGCCAATCAATTCTACCTCGTCGAAGAGTTTGTGCCCGGACACGCCCTAAATAGGGAAATTGTGGCCGGTCAACCTTGGCGGGAAGAACGAGTGCTGGATCTGTTGGAAGAAGTGTTACAAGTTCTCGCCTTCGTACACTCTCAGGGAGTGATTCACCGCGATGTTAATCCCTCCAACTTAATCCGCCGCAAACCAGACGGCAAATTAGTTTTAATTGACTTCGGTTCGGTTAAAGAAGTTGCGAGTCACGTCAGCGAGTACGATACAGAATTTCCGCGCACCATTGCTACTGGAACTCCGGCTTATATGCCGATCGAACAATTTCAAGGAAACCCGCAATTTAGCAGCGACCTCTATGCAGTCGGGATGATGGCAGTCCAAGCTATCACTGGTTTACCCGGTACGGATTTGCCAAAATTGCAAGATCCGAGTCCTTCTCATACGGGGGAAATTGTTTGGCGAAACCGAGCTCAATGTTCTGTGGGATTAGCCAATATAATTGATAAAATGGTCTGTCACCAATTTGCCAAGCGCTATCAATCTGCGGATGAAGTTTTGCTAGCTCTGAGCAAGTTGAGGCACCGCCAAGAACCGGGGAATCCGGCTCACAAGAAAAGTATGGCTCCCACCTTAGTTTCTTCTGATCGTTTTTCGTCACGTTTGGGAAGTCGATTTTGGTTGATGATTTTGGCGGGGTTCGGGGCGGCGATAGTTCTGCTATTTCTGTTTAGTTATTGGAGCCGCCCGAATCCGATTAAAGCTAAGGAATATTACGAACAGGGAGTGGAAAAGTCTCGCAATCAAGAGGCGGCGGCCGCTTTGCAGGCTTTTAATAAGTCAATTCAATTGAATCCTAAAAATGCCGAGAGTTTTTACCAGCGCGGTAATGCTAATTATGATTTACAAAAGTATCAAGAAGCAATTGCGGATTATTCTCAGGCGATCGCTCTCAATCCTAAATATTTTCAGGCTTATTTTAACCGCGGGCTAGCCCGTCACGATTTTAACGACAAGGGCGGGGCGATTGAGGATTACACTCAAGCTTTGAATCTCCAGCCCAATGATGCTGATACATATTATGAAAGAGGAGTTGCTTATTTAGAACTGCAAGATTACAAGGCGGCTATTCAGGATTTTAACGAAGTAATTCGGTTGCAGCCGAACCTTGTGAAAGCTTATCATTCGCGGGGATTGGCTCGCGCTGGGAGTGGCGATTTGCAGGGGGGGATTGGAGATTATACTGAGGCAATTAAACTTGATGCTAAGAATGTTGATGCTTTCTACAGTCGGGGGAGAGCTCGCTTTCACCTAGGAGATTATCAGGGAGCTTTGGCGGATTATTCTCAGGTAATTGCGATCGATCCCAAGAGTGGAGATGCTTACGCTAATCGTTGTAGCACGCAGTTGAATTTGGGAGCGCATCAAGCGGCAATTGACGATTGCACTCAGGCAATTTCGCTGAGCGATGAGGATGGGGTTCCTTACAACAATCGCTGCATTGCTTATTTAAATTTGAAGGATTATCCGAAAGCAATTGCCGATTGCACTCAAGCCCTGACAGTGAATCCGAATGATTTTAATGCTTTTAACAATCGTGGTTTAGCTCGCAGCGCGGGGGGTGACGCCCAGGGGGCGATCGCAGATTTTACAGCAGCAATCGGGTTCAATCCCAACAATGCTGAAGCTTACGCCAATCGGGCTAAGATTTATCAAGAGTTAAAGAATTACAATAGTGCGATCGCAGATTACGTGCAAGCTATTCGGATCAGTCCGAATTATGCTGCTGCTTACTACGGTAGAGGCATGGTTCGCCGCTCCTTGGGAGACAAAGCAGGAGCAATTAGCGATTTTGAAAAAGCAGGCAAAATGTTTCTCGATCAAGGACTTACGGGCGGTTACAAAGATGCACAATTTGAGATTGAAAAGCTGAAGTAGTCAATCGATTTTAGATTTTAGATTTTAGATTTTAGATTAAAGAATTGAAGCATTGACCCCCCGAATTTATTCGTGGGGCAAGTTTCATCGGATACAGGTTTTTTATTTCTCCGTCCTGAGTCTGCGAAGGCATGAATCCGGGGGCTTGTATCCTGGATGCTTTCGGTCATTAGTCATTAGTGATTATTTCTCGATGTTATATTTTTATCGATCAATATTTTATAATCTCAGATGGCGTAAGGGCTGGTTTACCTTAATATTTAATACCAACAGAAAATGCAGGTAGACCAGCCCTTACGCGCTATTAATGCTAGCTATTATCAATTTTCTGGGTCTTGAAGTCGTTTAACCAATTCATAAAACGGTTCCCAATTATCCTCAATAGCAATGGCTTCCCAAACAGCCTCAATCGTCGGTCTCAACAGCGATTGTTCGGGATTGTGCCGGAGCAAACAGTCCGCCATTTTGTCCATATCATCCGCAGACAAACTTTGCAAAACGTGATAATAAAACTGTCGCCAAGGTGCTATCAAGTCTGCCGGTTCCGCCTCAGCAAAAATTAGACTAGCATCATCTCGCCAAGTGCGATCAAACTGTCTTCGCAGTTGAAAAAAGAAATCGTGATACTCAACTTGAGACTCCGCCAGCATTTTAATTGTCACCTTCAACAACTCATCTCCCTCCGCCTCTGGCAAATCCTCAAATCCCAATCTATTGAGCATCAACCGCCGATAAGCTGCATTATAATAATCGCCAAACTTTGCCAAACCCGCATCCAGATCAGCTTGAGGAATCGCCGCTGCTAGCGGTTGCTGAAGCTTCTCTAAATTGTCCCTACAAATCAACGGTTGATTGCCGTAACAATAAAGACCCGAATAGTCAAAATAAGCTGCGGTAAATTGCGGCTTGTAAGTTGGGATAAAAGCGAAAGGCCCGTAATCGAAACTTTCTCCTGTAATTGACATATTATCAGTATTAAGCACGGCCTGGCAAAATCCTGCTGCCATCCACTGAGCGACTAATTCAGCTACTCGCTTGACTAAATCTGCATAAAATAGCGCATATTTTTCGGCAGGCGAAACCCCGGCATTACTTGCTTCTAAATGCAGTTGTGGATAGTAATATTCAATAACAAAATCTAAAAGTTTTTTAGTTAAATCCGGGCGGCGGATATAGTGCAATCTTTCAAAAGTTCCAAACCGGATGTGAGAATGACTGAAACGCACCATTACGGACGATCGGGTGGGTGATGGTTCATCGCCCCGCCACAAAGCATCCCCAGTTTCAACTAAACTAAAACAGCGAGATGTCCGCACTCCCAACCGGTGCAAAGCTTCGGCGGCTAAAACTTCGCGAATTCCCCCTTTGAGAGTAAGTCTACCGTCACCGCCCCGCGAGTACGGAGTGCGGCCGGAACCTTTAGTGCCGAAGTCGTAAAGTCTGCCGTCAGTCCCGCGAACTTGGCCGTATAAGAAGCCTCTACCGTCACCTAAATTGGGGTTATATGTGTTGAATTGATAGCCGTGATAGCGAAGTGCCAAAAAAGGGCGGACGCAGTGAAATTCGCCGAACGCTTCAATGAAATGTTGGTCGGTTACTTGTGCGGGGTCTAAACCCAATGTCGGCAATAATTGGTCATTGCGGAAGCGGAGAATATGCTGCGGAAAATCGGCTGCAGGGACTTCATCAAAATAGTCGCCGCCGAGGGATTCGAGGGCTGGTTCGTAGTTGAGGGAAAGCAAAGGATTTGACATTTTTCTATTTTATCTTGAAATTGGCGATCGCTCCAAATTATATACGGGTAAGGTGCGGACTGCATTGGTGTCAATAATTGCCTCATACCCTTGGTCTCCCTGGTTTATAGCCGAGTCTCGCTCCTCCTTTCATCCCTGTACTGTTTCATGCTCAAATTTTAGCATAGGTAAAGTTTGAGCATGAACCATTAATGTCTTCCTCGAATGCGGAAAATTTTTACTTTCAATAAAATTGATAGTTTAATTAACCGTTTTCCTGGCTCAACATGGGGTTGAAGGCGTAATTTGTTTAAATTTTAGTGGATTCATCAGCTAATATACCAATTCCCTCTTTAAAATTGGTCAACACCCCGTAAATTGCCCAAATAGCCATCGCCCGCAAATAGTGACTAGCCCGAAAAGTTCCCCCCGCCGTAATCGCTTCCGGCGTCCGAAACTGCAACCCATTTTCATAAATCTGCTTCACCACCGCATCCGTCAATTTAAAAGCTTTCTCCTCCATCCCCATCTGTACCAAAAAAGCCGCCAACCCAAAATTAATCCCCGTCCAAACTTCCAAAGGATGAGTTGCATTCGGATTTTCCGGCGAACCATTCAGCATCACGCCATTCGCCGCACCGAACTCGCCATCGTTGAATTTCAAAAAGCAAGATTCGTACACAGTCTCTAAAGCGCTGACTGCACATTCCGGCGGCACAATATCCGGCAATCCTAACAGTTTCGCGTAAAATTGACCGCACAGTTGGTCAGCCATCACCACTTCGGAATTACTCTCGCTGTCCAAACGGTAATATTGGCCGTTCCACAGTTTTTCTTGATAGCTCGGTCTTGCTTGTAGCAGCCAACTGTGATATAATGCTATCTTTGCTTGAGGGTTAGGAATTATCTCCGGTGCTCCATCTTCCAAGATTTCGCCGATCGCGATCGCAGCCTCCAGCGCCGCCAACCACAAACCCCCGCAATACGCACTTATCCCCCGCATTTGCCAGTCATCAAACGTCTGATCCGGTGCTCCAGAATTCTCAGGAATTCCGTCCCCATCCTCATCAAAAGTTTTCAGATAAGCCAAAGCCTCAACAATTGCCGGCCAACACTCTTGCAGAAACTCACAATCGGTGCCGCCAGTCAACAGGAAATCCCGATAAACCTGCAACACAAAATCGCAAGGCAAATCCTTCCACAAATTGCAATCTTGATAGCTAGTATAATTCGTTTTCTCCCAAGGATGCTCATTAGGAGCACCCAAATCGTGCGGCGTCGCACCGACAGCTTTTCTAATAGCCGAAGCTTGATTCCAACCAATAATTCTCGGCGTATCGTCTCCGGCAGAAATTGCCCTAGCAAACGCTAAAACCACCGACTTTTCCAAATCCGGCCACAGCATCAACAAAGCAAAAGAACCGTAAAGCCGCACGTCCAAACTTTCGTACCAGCGGTAATCAATGCACTCCAAAACCGCAAATTGACCCTTTGGATCGCGTTCGTCAGCGGCACTCCAAAGAGTACCGCCGTCTGTCAGGGCGTACAACTCATTAAACAAAGCCATTTTAAAACTGTCTGACAAATCTTTCCGTTCTAAAATCGGTTTTTGCCAAGCTTCAATATTTTCGCGCCAAGTATCGGAATGCTTCATTGCAGTACGAATAATCGGCCAAGCATTTTTGCCGTTACGACCGAAGAAATCCGTATAGCGGCGGTAGTACCAAACTCCCGATGCAAACTCAGTAACGGGCAAATCCCAAGCTATAATAAAGGGGATTTTGCGAGTTTTTCCCGGTCGAATAGTAAAGCGAACTGCGATCGCACAAGCCAACTGTTCTCCTGCGGCTGCGGCTGTCTCGTCTCTGTCATCCAACAAGAAACCTTCAGCAGAAAAGTTGCGCCAAATCTCCTCGCCATTCCCCGCCGGGTTCCAGCGAGTTTGATAGAATACCTCTACCGCTGGATTAGTAATAGTTGCGATCGCCCATTGTCCATCCCCTTCTTGCGGTTCGTCCTCAGCAGTCAACCGCGTCATCACACAACCGATTCGGTGAAAATCTTCCACCAACAAATTCATATTTCCGCCGCTTTCTCCCCACCGGGGTTGATAGTCATAAAATGGACTACCATCATCTCGCACCATCACTTTCGGGGACTTATTGGCATTAGTAAACCAACCAACAATATTCTCCCAAGTCAGCATGATGCTAAGAGTAATCGGCGCATCGGTAGGATTGTGTGCCACCCATTCAAACATGGCGACTGGGTAACTGCTTTCCTGATAATTGTTCGGCAAAATTGGCGAAAATTGCTCGCAGCTTAATTGAGCCTGAAACACATTTTCGTATACAAACCAACTGCGCGGATACAAAGCATGATAAGTCCCCGAAGATTGAAATTTTTCCTTCTCTTCCCTTCTTCCGTCTGCCTTCAGAATTTCATCCGTTACATCCGTTACATAATCCGTTGCCGAACTTCCTTCCGATGGATACCATTTCCAACTAGATAAACTGCCATCGCTAGGCGGTTCAGTGGACAGTGCAAAAGCTTGTTTCTTGCCTTGAGTTTCTTCAAAAACGCTGAACTGACAAGCGGGCAAACTGCGAAAAATGTGCTCGCCGCCGTCAATGTGCCAGAGGTTGAAGTCGCCGCGGGGCGATCGCCCGATGCAGCCGGCACCGAACCCGCCCAGAGGCATTCCGTGCCAGGGGCCGTCGTCGAGATTGCTTGCGTAGCGGACTGTATAGGGATTCTCCCAACCGAGGCCAATGGGACGTTTCCAGGTGTGCGGGGGGATGTTTGGATTGGATGTGCGATCGTTCATGATAGGTGTTAGTGGCAAGGGCGATCGGTGGAATTCCGGCAGAGCTTTAATAGTATATATCTTATATCTTGCACCATTCTCAATTAGCCTTTTATGAACAGGCTTTTCGGCCTGTTCCACAAGAAGATATACTCTTTGTGGAACGGGCCGGAGAGTCCGTTTTTGAGAATGGTGCAAGATGTGAGATATATAGGACTTACACAAAAAACCCAGTTTCTGATTTAGATTTTAGATTTTAGATTGCAGCAAGCCACTTTATCGGGGCATAATATAATCAGCGATCGACATCTTGGAAAAATAAGATATTGCGCCCCGATCACCTCTGCATACGCCCTACGTCTATAAAAAGCTTGAGATTATTTGTTGGAGATATCTATTGGCAAAACCTTGATTTCTATAAACCAGCCCTTAGTTCTTATTGCAACTGTTCCAGGGCATCTCGCACGTCAACCAGATGGTTGTTAAATACTTCTAACGCGGCATCCAAAATCTTGAAAATAGCCCGGTCACGAATGGAATAGAACACAAAGTTGCCCTGTTTGCGACTTGTCACCAAATTCCTGCTTCGTAACACGGCTAATTGCTGAGAGATAGACGAAGGCTCTATTTCCAGCCAGTCAGCGATATCGTTGACGCTGCGCTCTTGTGTTCGCAGGGTATCTAGAATCTGAATCCGCACTGGATTAGACAACACCTTGAACAGGTCTGCTTTAAAATCGCTCGGTTTCAATGCCATTCTATTACCTAAGTATCCTTAAAGCTTTGTGGGTCATCTTAACATTCTGATGTTCTGTCATACAAGTGACCGTCTGAAGTAATCCGGGGGGCGTTAAGGTATCGATTTCTATTGATTCTTATAGAATAGACTTAGTGCTTTTGAGTAATTACCTGTAGTGATTCACTTGGCGGTTGATCGATCGTGATGGTTGTGGCATCGCCGGTGGTTAACACTCGTTGCTTACCGAAGGTTGTCCACAAACCCCTGGCATGACGTTGATACTGACGGATGCTCGATGCCCCAAGCGGTCGATGAACGTGGTTAGGGATGATAATCAGATCGGGGCTGCAATAGTTGAATACTTCTGGGCAGTAACCATCTTCTTGTCCGTGATTGGAAGCGACAAATAGGTTGACTTGGCGAAGTCGATCGCGAAATTTGGGATTTCGCAATAAACCACGCCACCCCTCTGTCTTCAAATTACCGGGAAAGATCATATTCACATTCCGAGCTGACAGGAAGGTAACTAGGCTGAGATTATGAACGTCAAGAAACTCTGGATACTGGTTGCAGAAAAAAGAAATAGTCACATCCCCTAGATGAATCCTTTGATCTACATTTGTCTGCCCATTATAAACTTTGTTTAAGAGTCTTAGCTCTTTCCCCGTGCCGGGATTCCGAACGGCTAACTCAGGAACACTATTTGCATCAATTGATGGATTAGCAATCAAATAATCAATCGAAAAATTATGTTCCAATAAATGACTCGTTAAATCAGAGAAGCCTATTAAATGCTCTTCGGTGTAAGCGGGTACGATTAAGTAATCGAGGTGACGGGTTCGATGATTTAGAAAATACCAGATCGGTCGAAAATTATTGCGAAAACTGTAGCCACAGTCAATCATGGCTGTACGATAATCATCGGCTTCAATGGCAGAGCAAAAGCCACGATCGACATCAAAAATTTTAATTTTCATTGTCTTTGCTACTCTACAAAAAACAAGCTGCTGTGCCGCTCGATCCCACTTTAATTAGGAATAAAATCGAATACGACAGCATAAAATGCCGTCGGTCGCGATCGCCTCAGAAAGTGCAGATGGGCGAGCGCATCTGTACGAGAAAAATATCGAGCAAGAACAATATTTTGGAAATTAGGGAGAAGACGGACAACGCACCAACGCCGACATGAATCTTCTGTTCCATTTAGAAAAGGTCGTTCAATGTAACCCATCTCGGTGTATATGTTTTATCCAGTTTTAACTATCTACGAGTACCAACCGCAGAGGGTTAATCCTCGTAGATGATGGCTATTGCAGCAGCGGGGTAAAAATTCCCTGGTGGATTGCTGGTTGCCACAATCTAGCACGAGTGTTAATCTATATGCAAGACTTTGAATATTCTCAGATAGAGAAATTCAAAGACATAAGGAGATTTTTGGAACTAAATGACAGTAGCAAAAAGTTTCATGGGTGGTCTGCGGTTTTGGTTCGATCGCACCTTTGCTCATTGGCGAGGTGATTTGACTGGTGGGCTGACTGCTGCCGTGGTTGCCCTTCCTCTGGCCTTGGCGTTTGCTGTGGCCAGTGGCGTCGAACCTAAAGCCGGACTCTACACGGCAATTGTGGCGGGCATCGTGGCGGCGGTATTTGGTGGTTCCCCGGTGCAGATTACAGGGCCCACGGGAGCGATGGCGGTAGTCCTGATTGGGATTGTCACCCAATATGGTATCGAGAAGGTGTGGATTGCCGGGGTAATGGCAGGAATTATTCAAGTTGCCCTGGGCGTCGCCAAACTAGGTAGACTGGTCAAGTTTATTCCCTATCCAGTCACAGCAGGTTTTACCAACGGCATCGCTGTGATTATTTTTTGCGGACAGTTGAATAATTTCTTTGGGTTGCAGTTGCCCCGTAGTGAACATTTTTTACCGGGCATCTGGCAAACCCTTACCCATTGGGAAGGATTAAACCTAGAGGCAGTCGGGTTGGCAACTGTGGTGATTCTGACCAAGCTATTTTGGACAAGGATTACGACTGCCATACCGGGTTCATTGGTAGGGTTGGTGCTGGCAACGGCGATCGCCTCTTTCTTTCACCTCGATGTTCCCACCATTGGTTCTATCCCACAATCGTTGCCGATGCCCCAAGGGATTCCCCACGCTAATGATTTTAGGGTGATCCGAGAATTGATTAATCCCGCATTAGCTTTAGCCGCATTGGGCAGTATTGAATCGCTGCTATCTGCTGTGGTTGCCGATGGTATGACTGTTAGCGAGAAACACAACAGCGATCGCGAACTGATTGGTCAGGGCTTAGCAAACATTGTGGTTCCATTCTTTGGCGGTATTCCAGCAACGGGAGCGATCGCCCGTACAGCGGTGAATGTGCGATCGGGCGGCAAAACCCGGTTGTCTGGAATCATTCACGGGGTTGCACTGGCAATCATCGTTTTGACATTAGCACCTTTAGCCGCTCAAGTTCCCCTGGCAGCATTGGCTGGAATTTTGATGGTGACGAGTGTGCGGATGATTGAGTGGGAAGCGATCGGCTTACTGATGCGGGCAACCTACTCCGACTTCGGCGTCATGATGCTCACTTGGATGGTGACGATTCTGTTTGATTTGGTACTGGCAGTGGAAGTCGGGCTAATTGCTGCTGGGGCGTTATTCATTAAGCGCATGAGCGAGCTCAATTTGGCGAAAATCCCGGAAACAGAAGCCTTTCCGCCCGGTGTACCCCTTGAATTGAGCAAACAAATTGCCGTTTATCGGGTTGACGGGCCTGTATTTTTTGGGGCAGCAGAGCGGTTTGTTACCTTCTTGCGGGATGAACCTGAAGTGAAGTATCTAATTTTGCGGATGCGGTTTGTGCCCAATATGGACACTACTGGAATCGTGGCCTTGGAAGACATCTATCGCGATTTGAAACGACATGACTGTCGCCTCCTTTTGACTGGCTTACAACCTGAAGTTCAAAACTTGTTAGAACGCAGCGGATTGCTGGGCAAAATTGGTAAACAAAACTGTTTCGAGACCACCGATGCAGCAGTTTGCGCGTTAACTCCAACGGCTATCAGTTGTCCTCTCTCTCCTCCATCAGTTAGTCAGTATGAAGAACTGATTAAACGCTGAAAATGCCACTGCTCCTAGTTTCATCTTTTGTATCTACCGTCAAAGGGAACTCTTCACCAACCGTTCAACCGATGAAAATAGGAGCAACAATTCAGCAACTATTGTCATCGTTAAATTGCGATTATCAACTTCCGCCATGTCTGTTTGGAGAAACTTACTAATGCATACATTTGACATTGAAATTATTGGCACTCATCACGAAAATTGTCATTTTCTAGAAGACAATGTTTTAAGGGCGATCGCTAAACTGGGCATCACCGCAAAAGTTAACTGCATTGCAGATATTGAAGAAGTGAAACGACTAAGACTGCGCTGTACTCCAGCTTTAGTGATTGATGGCAGGGTTGTGAGTCAAGGGCGGCAGGTTTCATCAAAAAAAATCCAATCCTTCCTTCTGGAATTGACTCATTTGTCCGATGGTGGAGATTTTCTGAGTCGAATGTTTTAGGAGATGAAGTATCTGATACGGGAAAAAGTGCTACCATTTTTTCCAGACCCTTACCGAGCGCTTAAAACCAGCGCTTTTTCAGCGCGGAAGTTGTCACAATATCGATCGAGGAATGTTTCAAAAGTTAGGATTTTTTGCGCGGTGTAAGCCATGGGAAACTAATAGTTTTTTGCTGAAAATCTTATTCTATCAACTCACCAAATCCCAACTCAGAACCTTTCCCCGCGTGAACCAAAGCCAACTTTTCGTAACGCTTAGCGTGTTCCACCAACTCTGCTGCTTCTTCCTCAGAGACATCCCGCAGGCGTTTGGCAGGCACTCCCGCAACTAGCGTATGAGGGGGAACGTCCTTGGTGACAACCGCCCCTGCACCGACGATAGAGCCTCTGCCCACCCTCACTCCGTCCAGGACGATCGCCCCAATCCCGATCAGGCAGCCCCGTTCAATGTAAGCTGAGTGAATCACGGCTCGGTGTCCCACTGTAACGAAATCTTCCAAAACAGTCGGTTGCCCCGGATCGCCGTGCAGAATTGCTCCATCTTGGATATTGGTACTTGAGCCTATTGCAATTCGCTCTACATCCGCCCGCACCACCGCCCCGTACCAGATACTAGCGCCTGCAGCCACCTCAACCCTGCCGATCACAACAGCGCCTGGGGCGACAAAAGCCGCTTGGGATAGATCGGGCCTGGGCCAATAGGAAGGAAGTGCAGACTGAGGTTCGTTGAGATTGCTCATCAGAAAAATGGGTAGAAACCCCGTCCTTTTAGGACGGCTTTACCATTGAATGGGGGGGAGGATTAGTCCCCCGTTAAGCTTGCTACCGCCTTGGAACTACTAAATGCCGTGTACTTTTGTGCTGTACTTTCGTCGGGACAATTGCCGGCTGACACTGTTTGTCCTGTACGCATAGCAAGTGGCGGTAAGCCCGTGTGTATATATCCCTTCGCTACTGACTATTCGAGAGGTTACAGACTAGGGAAGCATCCAGTAACGTCGTTCGGTGTACCACCACCAGATAGTTCAGTTTGGGTTCTTGACCCGCAAGCTAGACACTGTTTTAGTCTCAGATTTAAAAGGTGGTGAGCCTTTCTCTTCTTTGCCCCATGCCTTTAGGCTGGGGTTGGTGACTTGTTGGTCGATCGTTATACTTCTAGCAGATTAGCTGGTTGTTGATACGGGATATAATAAAAGTATTTGGCACTTTTGCAGAGAAAATATGCTGGGACGCAAATAAATGATTGAAGTTGCCTTGCAATACCCGATGTTTGGCCCGGAAATTCAGTGTCCCCACTGTCGCCAAACAATTCCGGCTTTAACACTCACGGATACCTATTTGTGTCCGCGTCACGGGGCATTTGAGGCAGATCCAAAAACGGGGGAACTGGTTCACCTTCAGTCTGGGCGGCACTGGCGCCGCTGGGAGAATGAATGGTATCGCCAGCACACGCACCCGGACGGGATTCGGTTTGAAATTCACGAAGCGCTCGATCGACTCTATACTCAAGGCTACCGAGCAACTCGCGTGATCGTTGCCCAACGCTATCGGGACTTAATCAGCGCTTATTTGGAACGCAGCACGCCTTGGCGCGGTCAGTCGGACTCGCCGCGGCCCAGGTTGTACGGTTTGCCTGTGGATTTTAGCCCCGATCCTCAAGAGGATCCTTGCTGGGAAGTGATTAATTTTGATTTGGAAAAAGAGCCGGGAGTTCCGATTAGATATCCCTATTTTCGGTTGTTTGAATAGTCCGTTGACAGTTGGCAGTTGTCCGTTGACAGTTGGCAGTTGTCCGTTGTCATTAGGAAATTAACTGACTAAATTTATTCCTGAGTCTGGAATTATCAGTAATAAGTAAATAAAGTAACTAATGATTAACAAATCATAAAGCCGATTAATAACAACTATCAACTCACAACTATCAACTGACAATTATCAACTGCCAACTATCAACTGCCAAAATCTAATGCACCACGCCTCGATTCGCACTGCTAACATACACCGGGCGATCGCCTTTTATGAACATTTGGGATTTACTGTGAGCGATCGCTTTACCACTGGTTACACTCTAGCCTGTTGGATGGAAGGCCTCAACGGACGCATCGAACTCATTCAAATCCCGGAACCCAAACCCGCACCGGATGCTTTCGGAGACGAGCATTATGTTGGATATTATCATTTATCTTTTGATTTAACGGAGGCGACAACTGACTTGCCTAGCTGGTTGCAGTCTCTGAAAGAACGGTTTGAGGAAGCTGCTTCATACCAACCAAACCAGTTTCAAGCTTTGAAAGTTTTATTAGAACCGACTCAACAGGCGATCGGGCAAAATGTTTACGAAGTAGCTTTTATTGCCGATACTGATGGTTTGCCCTTAGAGTTTATCCGGCGGATGAATGACTAATGAGGTCAGTAGTTAGTAGTCATTAGCCATTTATATTCTTTCAATTCATACCGCTAATCCTTAGCGAGAAGACTCAGTTGTCTCAAAAGGGTGTCGGAAGTCTTTTCCAACAATAAATCGCGTTGCATCTAGAGGATAAGTCTTAACATAAACCAGACAACCGGTGGCCGACGACGGACTATAGGGAGAATTGGGTGAATACCGCAGCCAACTACCAGTTGGGAAATCTCCTAACTGATCACTCCAAGAGCCTTCGATGACAAAGATTTCTTTCACCTCAGATTCAACTACGTTCCACAAAGCCGTGCCTGGTTGCCAGCGTTCCACCCAAACTTTTTCATGAAAACCCTCTTGCTCATAAAGTGGCTTTAAGTAGGTCGGCGGGAAAATCCATAAGTATGTAACAAAATATTAAGTCGGGTGACTGGACTTGAATTTAATACGTTGTGTAGGGTAATCTCCTCTTTTTCCTCTAACTTCTACTCCATGAATTACGGCGTAGGCGAGTTCTAATTCATCCTCAAACAAATGTCGCAGCTAATTCATCTTCTTTAATGTGTTGCCACTCTAATTCAATTGGGTTCATTTCGGAACAATATTTAGGCAAGAAAAAAATATATAAACCCTGAGCTTCCCACTTTGACCACAACTGTTTGACCTCCTGACATCGGTGTATTGGACCGTTGTCTTGTACAATAATTCTCATCCGTTTCATTTGGGCCGCTTCTTCTGCTTCTTTCTCCATAATCTGAATATAAGCTTTTCGATCAACACCTCCAATTACCAAACCATATACAAAGCTACTTAAAGGTTCAAAAAGCCCCACAATACTTAATCTACGACCTCGACTTTTAGTTTGCTGTATCCGTTTTTGTTGACCTTTTTTGTAATATGTATAACTTGCTTTACTCCACGCACAAAATCCTGATTCATCTAAATATTTTAAGTCGATTTCTCCGGCTGCCGCTGCTAATTCCAGCATATCTAGGTCTGATTGCTTTATTTCTCGTTGTTTGGGGTCTTGTTTTCCTTTATGACTTGGACTAGCTCTTTTCCAAATGATTCCTTTTTTTTAGTACCCGTCTTAGTCGGTCGGGACTTAATTTAATAGAGCGCTCTTTTTCTAATTTATCAGCTAATTGAAAACTGTTATATGTACGTGGTTCTTTTTTTAAGCATTCTTCTAAAAACTCTATATCTTCTTCTTTCCATTTGGCTTTTACCCCTCGACCTGGTTTTTCCCAAAGGCTTTCTCTACCAAATTCTTCCCATTTATGTAAGACTGCTCTCACTGTTTGTGAAGCCCAGTTAAAGTGAGTAGCTATTTTCTCAACATACCAGCCATGTGCATTTAACCTGATTACTTCTGCTCGATCTTTGACTTTTTGTGGTACCTTCGCCGTTCTCAGATTAAATAGGGTTTTGTCTTGCTTTTGAGTCAGAAATACTCTTAATCGAGCGCCCATATATTAATTACCTCACTAAAGCTATACCTTTCTTTATGTATCTTAACATAGTTTTGTTTTTTTTCGCCGACCTACTTACTTCAATTGGGGGAATAGCACCGGGCTGCCAGGGCAACTCGTAAATATTCGTTTTCACCCGCTGGCGAGTGGTTCCACCATGTTGCCGTAATTTAACAAATGTCAGGCAACCTTCATCGCTATAAGGACGATGGATAAACCCTTCGGGATTGAGCATATAAGATCCTGGAGGATACACACCTGTTTCATCAGCGAAGTTACCCTGGAGTACCAAAATTTCTTCTCCACCCGGGTGTCCGTGTAGCGGGAAAAAGCCACCCGGATCGAAGCGAGTCAGCATAGTGACGGGATGATCTTGAACGTTATCGTCGGACTCAAAGGCACCAAACCAGATGCCCGTAAAAGTGGTCTGATGCCAGGTTAGCGATGACTGCAAGACGGCGGCTCGACTGGATACGTCGTTGTGAATTGGTTGAGGTTGCCACTCAAGTTGAGAAGACATAATTCTTAAAATTTAAGATGAATTGCTTATTTTGTAGAGGCTGGTTCCTATAGCCAATATACATGAATTTTGTGCTATTTACTGGCCGATCGCCTGTTCCCTATTTCCTGTTCGCTCTTCCCTATTTATACTGTTTCGCCAGTTTGATCGTTTTATCTAGCAATATACCGCCCACAGGATCTGTCCCATAGGAATCTCCGACGTGTAAGGCGATATCTAGGGCAAAACTCACCTTGCCATCCAAGAGCGCCAAAGCCCAAAGACTCACGTAGTCGCGCAAACTAGCATCAACTAATTTGAGGTGCTCTAGGGTTCTGAAATATCTGGCTTCAGCGACTGTCGGACTCCCCGGCAATCCTTCGATGTGTTGCTGGTAGAATTGACTAGAGAGGGCTTTCCGCGTACTCTGCATCACCCTAGGAAAACTCTGAAAGTTGAGACTCGACAGCCAAAACCCTTCCTCAGTTAAAGCTTTGTGAACTCGATCGAACGTGTTTTATCCGTCATATAGACGATTCGGGAGATGGCAGGGGACTCGATACTCGGGGAAAAACGAGATTTATCAAGGGTTTTAGGCGATTGTTGACACGCTTTGACATTGCCGTGTCCGGCGCGGGGAACTGCGACTTTTAAGAATTTGTATAAGATTAGACTTGAATTGCAAGCATTCGCTTTCCTATCTTGAAATGGCTCGGCGTTGCATCTGCGGTTTCCCTATCAATCAAATATTTATGCAATAAGTCTATTGAGGATTCTAGCAAGAGTTTTTTAAATTGGTATTACATCCGATTGAAAACTGCTATAAATTAAACCACAAAAACAAAACCCGCATCGGCGGGTTTCATCTTCATGATTATTGTTAATAACTTACGGTTTTAACTACTTCTTAGGAACAAGAACCTCATTAGCAGCAACGGGACGCGCCGACGAAGCGGTAGTTTTTAAAAGTGCGATCGCCTGCGCGTAGCAAGGATCATCCTTAGTCGCAACCAACATCGGTTTGTTAGCTAATTTCAGCTTTTGTTCGTCGGTGACTTCGACTTTAACATCGGGAGTAACCCCCTTCTGGCTGATATCCGTACCGTTGGGAGTATAGTAGTGAGCGATCGTCACCGCCAATCCCGAACCGTCAGCCAAAGAATGCACCGACTGCACCAAAGCTTTGCCAAAAGTTTGGCCGCCCATCACAGTTGCGCGCTTATTATCCTTCAGAGCACCGGCCAAAATCTCGCTGGCGCTGGCCGAGTTGTCGTCCACGAGCACCACCAAAGGCTTGTCAGTGAGCGCAGTTCGATTTGCCTTCATTTCCTGAGAATCGCCCGCGCGATCGACTGTGCGGACGATCGCCCCTGTATCCATCCACATCCGAGCGATATCAATGCTCACTCGCAGCAAACCGCCGGGATTCCCCCGCAAATCCAACACAAAAGCGTCAGCTTTCTGAGCCGAGAGCTTTTTAATCGCCGCCTCCATTTGTTCGCCCGCGTGGGAGCTAAACTCTTGCAAACGGATGTAACCCACATTCTTACCGCCTTCATTCTTGAGGCTGTAGCGAACCGCTGCTACCTCAATTCTCGCCCTAGTCAGAGTGATGTCAAATTCGCTTTTGCCCTCACGAGCAATCCGCAGCGTGACTTTCGTACCTTCGTCGCCCCGAATTACCTGAGCCGCATCCGAGACAGTCATGCCTTTGGTAGTTTTGCCGTCAATCACCAAAATCGTATCGCCCGCTAGAATCCCTGCCTTCAGGGCCGGGGAATTTTCCATCGGCTCGACTACCCTAATCGCTTTCGTTTTCTCGTCTTCTTCCAGCCTCATCCCCACCCCTGTCAGTTCCCCAGAGGTTTGATTCGTCAGCGCTTCGTACTGCTTCGGGTCCATGAAGCGCGTGTACTGGTCGTTTAATTTCTCTAGGGCTTTGCGGAGAGCGGTGTAGGCAGCTTCGCGAGAGGTATAATTTTTGCTCAGCAATTCTTGGCGGGTCAATTGCCAGTCAGTCTTGTTAAAGCTGCCATCAACATACTCTCGGTTGACAATTTGCCAAGCTTCGTCTAAGACAGCTTTGGGGCTATCTTGAAGCTCAGCGCGGACTGATTGACTCAGGCCGGGAACGAGCAAAGATATCGAAGCGGTTGTTGCCATCGCCCCACTGAACAGGGCTGCCTGTAATTTAGAAAAGCGTCTGCGGGCTTGATTCATTGAATTTGGCTCAATTCGATTTTAGATTTTTGATTTGAGATTTTATATTGCTAAAAAATCTCAAACTACTACTTAAACTATTGTGTGGAGGCTCCACCATCCCTTTGGACAGTTTAACGAGATTTTTAGTCGATCGCCAACCAATTATTACTCTCTTTCAATAAACTTAATTTAAAACTTGGATTTATAAAGTGCCGTGGAAGCTAAAATCGAACAATTTTCGCGTAAGTGGTTGAGCCTGCTCGTTAATGGAGCTATCGGTCTAGCAGCGCTGGCGGGGGTCGTCGCCATGCAGTCTAGCGGGCAGTTAGGCGGAATGTCCCCAGTTGGCGTTCAGGGCCAAAAGCCGCTCTCTGCAATGTCTGCTGCCAGTTTCAAGCAAGAAGCGCAGCAAGAAGCCCTGCGGCTAAAAATGCTCAAAACAATCCCTAGTTTTGGGTTTGATAATTTAATTGCAGATTGGACATTTCTCAAATTTTTGCAGTATTTTGGCGACGACGAAGCGCGAGATGTGACGGGCTACAATCTGAGCCAAGATTATTTTGACATCGTTACGCAGCGCGACCCGCGGTGGGCTGACATCTACCTGTTTCTCTCCACAGCTATTTCTTTTTATCAAGGAAAGCCTGAAACTGCTGTTAACTTTATAGAGCGTGGTACTAGGGCCCTTGCCCTTTCGCCGCAACTTCATTCCCAATCATGGATAGTGTGGCGAACGAAAGGTATTGATGAGTTGCTGCTGTTGGGGGATATTCCCGACTCAATTCGCTCTCACGAAATGGCTGCGGATTGGGTGGAAGGAAGCCCGGAATGGTCGAAATTGGCGCCGATGTTTCGAGCCACTGCTGAGTATTTGCGCCGAGATCCCGATAGCGTGCCGGTGCGGTTTAATGCTTGGAGCACGGTTTATGCTCAAACAACTGATAAGTTGGTGCGTCAAAGGGCGAGACAAGCTCTTGTCAAGTTGGGAGCTCAGGTGCAAAAAGATCAGGATGGAAAGGAGAGTTTTATTTTGCCGCCTCGAAAGTAAGCAGAAGGAAGAAGGAAGTTCGGCAACGGATTGTGTAACGGATGTAACGGATATCAGGAAGAAGGAAGAAGGGAAATGCAGCCGCAGTAATAGTTTCAGCTATCAAGAATGTCCTAAATGTCAAGACGGTTGACTGTAATTCTCCAATCCAAAATCCAAAATCTAAAATCTAAAATCGGCTTGAGTTAGTTCGCGCCATTCACCGGGTTTGAGGCCTTCGAGACGCAAATGCCCGATCGCACATCTGACCAGCCGCAGCGTCGGAAACCCTACTGCTGCGGTCATCCTGCGGACTTGGCGGTTGCGGCCTTCTGTGAGAGTCATTTCCAGCCATGCTGTCGGCACGTTTTTGCGAAATCTAATCGGCGGTTCGCGGGGCGGCAAAGCGGGTTCTTCTAACAATAATTGCACTTTTGCCGATCGAGTCCGATAATCTTGAATGGTGACACCTGTCTGCAAAGCGGCGATCGCACTTGCATCAGGAATTCGTTCCACTTGCACCCAGTAAGTACGGGGATGAGCGAATTTCGGGTCACTGAGGCGGTGCTGCATTTGTCCATCATCGGTTAGCAGCAACAAACCTTCACTATCGCGATCGAGCCTTCCCACTGCATAAATGTTAGGAATAGGAATATAATCTTTGAGAGTGCTGCGTTTAGCTTCCCCTGAGTTGTCAGTGAATTGAGTTAAAACATCATAGGGTTTGTAAAATAAAATGTACCGATAGGGCATAAGCAATTAACAAAAATGTACTAATATCAATAATCCTGTAGGGGCGGGTTTCACCGACAATAATTGGCTAAAACTCACAATCTCAAAAACCCGCCCCCACCCAACGTCAAACCACTTTCTCTCTCTTCTCTCCCTCCTCTGCGCCCTCTGCGCCCTCTGCGGTTCATAAAAAAATAAATCTTGTTAACCAACGATTCAAACCAGCTCTAAAATCTTCAGCCTTTAAGAGCCTCGCAAATCTCAACTACCCAATTTTACCATGCCCGAAGCCACACACCGCGTTTGCATCGTCTTAGGAACTCGCCCGGAAGCGATTAAACTAGCCCCAGTAATTCAACAGTTCAAAAGTTCGCCAACCTTTGACACCCAAGTAATTTTAACCGGTCAGCACCGAGAAATGGTCGAGCAAGTAATGCGAATGTTCGATCTAAAAGCCGATCGGGATTTAGCAATTATGCAGCACCAGCAAACCTTGACGGATATTACATCCCGGAGTTTGCAGGGTTTGGAAGCCTTGTTTAAAGAATTGCAGCCCGAAATCGTCTTAGTTCAGGGCGATACAACAACTGCGTTTGCCGCTACTTTGGCTGCATTTTACCAGAAAATACCCGTAGGTCACGTAGAAGCCGGATTGCGAACAGACGACGTATTCAATCCTTACCCCGAAGAGGCTAACAGGCGGTTGATTTCTCAGCTCACAAGGCTGCATTTTGCCCCGACAGCGCTGGCTCAAGAGAATTTAGTGCGATCGGGCGTTTTGGGAGAAATTCACCGTACAGGCAACACAGTAATCGATGCTTTGCTTGCCGTAGCCAAACGCGAACCAGAATGCAACATTCCCAATTTAGATTGGAGCAAATATCGCACTATCTTAGCAACAGTTCACCGCCGCGAAAATTGGGGAGAACCATTAGCAGGAATTGCTAAGGCTTTTCTCCAAATCTTAGATAAATTTCCCGATACAGCCTTGCTCTTACCTCTACATCGAAATCCCACAGTCAGAGAACCTTTGCAAGCTCTTTTGGGCGACCATCCAAGAGTATTTTTAACTGAACCTTTAGATTACGCAGAATTAGTAGGAGCGATTCAGAGATGTCATTTAATCCTCACAGATTCCGGTGGCTTGCAAGAGGAAGCACCTAGTTTGGGGAAGCCTGTTTTAGTATTGCGAGAAACCACAGAAAGACCCGAAGCAATTTCCGCCGGCACCGCTAAACTTGTCGGTACGAATTCTGATACAATTTCCACAGCAGCGGCAGAATTGCTCAGCAATTCAGATGCTTACAACGCAATGGCAATGGCAATTAATCCCTTTGGGGACGGTTTAGCCGCCTCGCGGATTTTGAAAATTGTTGAAGAGTATTTTAGTTAACTACCTCTCGATTATTCGGCGGTTGAAACCGCAATTAAACAAATAAAGCCCCCGCAGAGGGGGACTAATTCCTGTTAAAAAAAGTCGGTTTCTGCCTCCATTCCCGAATTACCAATCCCCACCGCCACCCCCACTACTAGAATCGCTGCTACTACTGCTACTGCTGCTGTTACTGCTACTGCTGTAGTCGCTACTGCTACTGCTACTGCTGCTGTTACTGCTACTGCTGCTGTTACTGCTGTAGTCGCCGCCACCGCAATAATCGCTACTGCTGCTGCTGTAGTCGCCACCGGCACCGCCACCGCTGGAGTCGCCACCGCCAAAGCTACCCCCGCAGTCGCTACTGCTAATGCTGTAATCGCCACCGGCACCGCCACCGCTGGAGTCGCCACCGCCAAAGCTACCCCCGCAGTCGCTGTTGCTAATACTGTAGTCGCTGCTATTACTGGTGTAGTAGCCACCGCAATCATCGTTGCTACTGTTACTGCTGTAGTCGCTACTGCTACAGTAATCAATGCTGTTACTGCTGTAGTCGCCACCCCCACCGTAATAGTTGTGGCTGTTAATGCTGTAATTGCGATGGTTACTGCTGTAATTGGGAGTGTGACTGCCGTAATTGCGATTGTTACTACTGTAATTGCGCGGATAACGGCGGTGGCGGTAACGAGATATCCGAGAAAATAAGCTGCGAAATATCCTGAAGATAATGAAGCAAGGTATAAACGCTATGAATGCTATGAATAACAACCCAAGTAAGCCATAGATTAGATACGATGAATCTTCACCTGTGGACTTACTATTGCTAATAACTGGGGATTGACTTGGTATTGGTGACGGTTTCAGCGCTTGAGATGGTACGATTGGAGCTAAAGGCAGCGTGGTTTGAGATTGAGCATTTACCATCGGAGTTTGTAAAATATTTACTAACGCCTTTGTCCCCGCTAATGTGCCCCCGTCAAAGTCCTGCTGTTTAAATCTGGGCGTAATTTCTGTTTTAATAATTCCCACTACCTTCGCATCGGGTAAAATGCTTTGAATGCCAGAACCTGTTTCAATTTGAACGCGGCGTTCCCCCGACGAAATCAACAATAAAACTCCGTTATTTTTACCTTTTTTGCCAATCCCCCAAAAGTTAAATAATTCTGTAGCAAATGCTTTTGGTGTTGCCGATGGCTTAGTATCAGGCACTGTCACAACAGCGATTTCTGAGCCGTTTTTTGCCTCTAAATCCGAAATCATTTGATTTAGCTGAGTTTCGGTGCTGTCGCTGAGAATGTTTGCCTTGTCCGTTACCCAAGTGTTATTTACTTGACGGGGATTCGGTACTTCTTGTACTGTTATAGCTTGGCTCGTTAGGGGAAATGCAATTGCCGAAAAGCATAGCAAACTGATCCAGATTATTTGTTTATTGCTAAATTGTAACTGCATCGCTTCAGTCTCCTGAATAACTGCTAGTCTGAAATGCACATATCTATCTCCGCCTAATACCAATTTTTTATGAGACCCCGTAGAATCCGATCCCCCCTAACCCCCCTTAATAAGGGGGGGACAAGATTCCGATCAAAGTCAACCCCTACTCCCCAACAATCAGGGGGAGTAGGGGGTATGCGAGGGGGATCGAGATATGTGCAACTTCACATCAAATTGGTATAACTACAATTAAATAGCCAGCTCACTGTCATGTCAATTCATATTATTCAGAAGTTGAATTCATAAAAATCATAATTTTAGGTGCGCCATCAGCACTTTACATTTATAGTCATGGACGCACGGGTGGCGAGAAACCGGGTTTTTAACCAAAATAATTGCTGAAAACCGTCAATCTCGGTTCACAAACCCGGTTTCTGAGTGGGCGAGTGCGAGTGCTAACTAATTTAGATATTTTTAAGGAGAGGGAACTGGTGGCAGAAAATTGCTGCTGCCTTTATAACCGGATAAAATAGCCAGTTTTTCCAAAGATTGTCGGCCCGTGTAATATTTACCCCGAATTTCCCAAGTGGGATAAGCTTTAATATTGGCAGCTTTGCACAAATCCGGTTGAGCATCTTTGCCTCTAGGATCGCACTCAATGTAAGTAATCGCGGTAAATGCTTCTTTGCCGAAAAGTTCTTGTTGCGTGTGACAGTGAGGACACCAGTAAGCACCGTACATTCTAGCTTTGATGGTCTGCAAATGGGTTGCTAAAGCTATTTGTTCCGGCACTGATTCGCTGCGAATAGGTGGCGCTTCTTGTTCGGTAACAGGCTGTGCGGAAGGGGGAGGAGGAGGGAGGGTTTGTGCTAATTTGGGAGTGGATTTGTTGCTGAAACTGAACTGTGCAATTCTTCCGTCTGCTTTGGTAGTGACGAAAATCCCCAAAGTCAGAAAAATGCCGATCGCACAAAAGTTGAATTTGCTTACTCTCATCTTGGATTTCATCTTGAATTTACTAGGATTTCGCGAGCTTGATTCATAGCCTCTACAGCATTGTTTACCACAAAGATGTTAAATTGTGCTAAACCTTTTAAAAAAAGTTGACTTTCGGCGCTGTGATTTAACAATATAACTTGTTTGTTAGCTTTGAGGGCGAGGGTAATTTCCGAAGCAGTGCCCGTGCCCATACCGCAGGCAATTATTACATCTGAAGAAAGAACGTTAATGTTATTTCTGGCGTTTCCCATATCAGTGACAATGGCAATATCTACAGCTTCAGAAATGCCGCGAGTGTCATTTCCTGGAAGGATGCCCACTGTTAAACCGTTAGCTGATTTTGCTCCTTTGTTGGCGGCATCCATGACCCCGACATTTCTACCGCCAGTTAGCAATATCCATCCTGCTTCGGCGATGAGTTGTCCGAGTTGATAGGCGTTTTCTAAGTCTGTTGATGTGGCACTTTCGCCAGGGCCCATGATGCCAATAATGATTTTTTTCATAGTTTTGGGGTGAATATGGTGTTATTAATACTTGCGAGTTTTTTTGCACTATCTACGAATGTATGTTATCATATAAATAGTGGCTTCATAAAAACAGCTTTTGACACAACTAACTTCCCGAACCTTCCTAGTATTTTTACTATGAAAGAGCAAACATTTAAACTAGATGAATCTCAGATAAAATTTTTAGAACTCTGTCAAAACTATGGATTTAAAGACCCTAGTGAATTGGTTAGAATAGCGATTCAACGGTTGGAATTAGCGTTAGAAACTGAGCAGTTGAAAGAATCGGCGATGCTCTATGCGGAAGTCTATGCAGAAGAGACAGAGTTACAGGAATTGGCGGAATTAGGTTTAGAAGAATGGCCGAAGGAATAAAACTGAAACGGGGGCTAATTATTGAAGTCAATCTTGACCCTACTAGGGGTTCTGAAACTGGAAAAATTAGACCTTGCATTATTGTGACTAACAATACTTATAATGAGAGAGTTCCCATAATTCAGGTGGTTCCAATTACTGCTTGGAGTGAAAAGAAAGCCAAGATTAGAAGTAATGTGGAGATTGAACCTTCAGAAGCAAATGGATTAACAAAAAAATCTCTTGCAGATTGTTTGCAAACGCGCCCTATAGATTATTTTTCTCGATTGGTGGATATCCGAGGTGAAGTTGAGCCAGAGGTTTTACTAAAAATCGATCGAGCTCTCAGAATTGTGTTTGCTTTGTAATTTTTCAACTTTTTAAAGAAGGAATTATGGGCGAGATCCTTTCTGAATCTGGCTGAGAAAGGGATCTCGCTCTTTTTTAACCGCAGATTAACGCAGATTAACGCGGATGTAAGAAGGGATCTCGCTCAAGGACTAATGGAAACAACATCCCCAGCATCATTAATGCGAACTGCCGAACCTGCTGGCAGCGACGATATCATAGTGCTAACTTGTCTCATCAAAGGTACTAGATGGTCTGGCCTCGTACTGCTAGAATCTAACACCACAATTGTAATAACACGACTTGCGAGATTTTGTTGATAGGGAAGATTTTTATCAGCAGTGATAAAAACATCAAAAGGATGATTCTCCGATCTCTCCAGAATTTCCCGGTCTTTTAGCCCTCTCCACCCCATGTCATACACATTGCTGATTGAATGACCCTCGTCTAAGAAAGGTTGCTTGAGTTTTTGACTCAAGAGATTTTCATCAAGCAGTATAAGCATTTGAAGGATTTTCTAGCGAGAGCATCATTTTAGTGAGATTTTCTAGCACTTTAATTGCCTGACTTTCTAGGTAAGGAAAATCATTAATAAATTCTGCGAAACCGCTTTCACCTTCGAGGTAGTCGAAAAAAGTCTTTAAGGGGACGCGGCTGCCGACAAATACGGGGACACCGCTCATAATTTCTGGATCGCGGTGAATAATCCCTTTTCTTTGCAGTAATTCTTCTATTTTCACGGGCTTTACTCCTTTATATCAAAAGAAGTGGGCAAGTCTAGCTGTAAATGATGGGTAATTATATCATAAATTTAGCAGAAGCGAGATCCTTTCTGAATGTGACAGAGAAAGGGATCTCGCTCTTTTTTAACCGCAGATGGACGCAGATTAACGCGGATGCAGGAAGGGATCTCGCCATGATTGATGAATGATGGGCGAGATCCTTTTTGAGTCTGGTCGATCGAGGGCGATCTATCTTCCCAATTTCTTATTACAAAATTACAGGTTGTGTGAGGCTTGACAAAAAATGGCAAAATTTGCCATAATAAGATAACGAGTTAAATGAGGTAAGTAATACCCGTGACAAGCATGAATATTTCTCTACCTGACTCAATGCGAACTTATATAGAAGCACAGGTAGCTCAAGGTGGTTATAGTACAGCTAGCGAGTATTTTCGTGAGTTAATTCGCCAAGACCAAAAACGCAAAGCTTCAGAACGTTTGGAAGCGATGTTATTAGAGGGTTTGGAATCGGGAAATCCTACCGCGATGACGGAGGAAGATTGGATGGAGATTCGTCAAGCTGTGCGATCTCGTATTTCCCAGAATCAGGGGTTGCAGGGAGAAAAATGACCTCGCTCCAAAAACGTCCGCAAGTTATCGGTGATTTGATTGAATTAGCCACTTACATGGCGGAAGATAATATGGATGCTTCCGATCGCTTTCTTGTCGCGGCAGAAGAAACGTTTAAACAATTAGCCCAAACGCCAAAAATTGGAAAACACTGTATTTATCTCCTTTTATGAACTGAGTGCTAAGGGTTGTTTGACCAATTGTTCGACAACTAGCGATCGACAAACAGCTTCAATTTTGTTATTTCCACCAATTTCAAATAACAGATGCAGCCACTCATTAGGAGAAAGGGATAGATTTTCTAACCAAGGAGAAGGAGTAACTTGTCCCCAGCCGACGATTGTGCCGAGGTTCGCAGGCTTTTGATTTAACTGATCGGGATTTGGGTTGAGTTGTACATCAAGTCGAATGCAGGTTTTGAGGATAATGTTTAAAAATTGGTCATTTGTAGCAACTTCAGAAGTAGAATTAGTTGAATTAATCTGCCAATAGTAGTTGAGATTGAGGACATAATCATAGGGAAATTGCCACCCCATCGATAGCAATTCTGATTCGGTAAAATCGTATTGTTGCCAAATTTGTTGAAAGTTCATAATCTGACGAATAAATGGGATTAAGGGAGCAGAATAAAGTGGGTGTCTCCACGACTTCCAGGTTTTCCTGATGCGTTTAGGGGTTGTTCTGCGGGTGCACCTCCTCCTGGGCCATTGTAAACACGAGCATAGGATGAACCATCAGGTTGAGTCATAATTCTGACACTGTATTGAGTGTCTGGGCTTGTCCAAATTGTACCTGCACCGCTTTTTGAACCACCTCTAGCTGGAGTGAATATCCAACCCGAAGCAGTAAGTTCTGTTTCGAGGGTAGTTTTATCGATTCCACTGACAAGGAAATTGAGAACATCTGTGACAGCTAGGATGTTACCTGATGACATAGTTCAGGGAAGTTGGGTTTTGGATGGGGTGCATGAGCACTGGTAGGAGCGATCGCCATGATTGATTATAAAACGGGCGATCGCACCCTATTTCTTTTGGGGAAATTCTACCAATTCTGATTCCTTAAGACGTTGCGATAATAGGCAATCTTCAAAGCTGAAAGCTTCTGAGTCTAGAAAACTAGCGATCGCCATTTCGATCGCAGCTTCCAGAGAACATTCTAGCTGCGTAGCTTTTGCCATCAAAGCGACTTTCACATAGTCAGGTAAATAAGTCATCAGCGAATGAATAGCTTCTGGTGGCAAGTGTTGGATCTTAAGTGTTTGAGTCATTGTTCTCTGGGGATTTTAACGTTGTAGGGAGGATTTGTAGCTTGAAGGATGAGGGTTTCTAATTCATATAATAACCCTGGTTTTTGCCATTGGTTGAGGGTAACAAAGGCAATCCTTACATCATCTGGATCGTAGCGATCGAGCCAGCCCCAGAGGAAGGCTTTGTGACCACCTCGCAGTCGATCGCGGAGGTTCTTGGCTTTGCCGATGTAGAGCAATCCTTCAGTGCGATGTCGAAAGGCGTACAAACCAACTTTAGCAGGAATGGTGTCGAAGTCGCGGCTGAGGGGATGGCACCGATCGAAGGGGGTAAAGGCGAGAGTGTCGAGAATTTGGCGGGCTTCTTGCTGGATGGGGTTGGTCATGAAAATTGGGAGATGCAAGCGGTTATTCCATCCTACAAGTAGAAGCGATCGCCCTTCTGAATTATTAGAAAGGGCGATCGGTCTTTTTTGACCGCAGATGGACGCAGATTAACGCGGATGTAAGAAGGGATCTCGCACTTTTGATGAATTATGAGCGAGATCCTTTCTGAATTATTAGAAAGGACGATCGCTATAATTCCAGATAGCGCTGCAAAATCTCTTGTGGACGAGATAGAATTCTTGATTTTCATCGAAGTGGGCGAATAGCTGCGGAATGAGATCGTGGCTACCTAACTTGTACAGGTGTTAAGGTTCGCTTTAAAACAGGCGTTTGGCTTCTTGCAGCAAGAAGGGATCATTGGACTGGGGCTTGAATCTCTTAACCACGCGCGGGGGCTTGTCGGGTAGATGTTCGTCATGTGCTAAGTAGGTTTCGCCAAATCCACCTTTACCCAATGAGCTGATTATGTAGTAATGTCCGCCAATAGTTTTGCCAATAATTATTTTGTTGTGATAATATTTTTGATAATTATTAAACACTCGGATCGGATTCGGCGTACTTCTGTGAACCGTCGGGGAAGCAGCTTCATTAAAATTCAATAACTGGAATAAGGCAATGACTACAAAATCGCTCGCAGATTACGATCGGGCTATTCAACTTAATCCCTACAATGCTAAGGCCTACTACAATCGGGGTAATGCCAAATATGCCCTAGGGAGAAACCAAGAGGCGATCACAGATTACGATCGGGCTATTAAGCTTAATCCTAACTATGATATTGCCTACAGCAATCGGGGGAATGTCAAATCTGCCCTAGGGAGAAACCAAGAGGCGATCGCAGATTACGATCGGGCTATTCAGCTTGATTCTAACTTAGCTTTTGCCTACTTCGGTCGGGGTTATGCCAAATCTGTCCTAGGGAAAAACCAAGAGGCGATCGCAGATTACGATCGGGCTATTCAGCTTAATCCTAACTTGGGTCCTGCCTACAGCAATCGGGGTAATGCCAAATCTGACTTAGGGAAAAAACAAGAGGCGATCGCAGATTATGATCGGGCTATTCAGCTTGATTCTAACTATGCTAAGGCCTACTACGGTCGGGGTAATGCCCAGTCTGACCTAGGGGAAAAACAAGAGGCGATCGCAGATTACGATCGGGCTATTCAGCTTAATCCTAACTTGGGTCCTGCCTACAGCAATCGGGGTAATGCCAAATCTGCCCTAGGGAGAAAACAAGAGGCGATCGCAGATTACGATCGGGCTATTAAGCTTGATTCTAACTTTGCTCCTGCCTACAGCAATCGGGGTAATGCCAAGTGTGCCCTAGGGAGAAACCAAGAGGCGATCGCAGATTACGATCGGGCTATTCAGCTTGATTCTAACAATGCTAATGCCTACTACAATCGGGGTACTTTCAAATCTGCTCTTGACGACAAACAGAGTGCAATCCAAGATTACCAAAAAGCCGCTGATTTGTATAAGCAACAAGGGGATACAGGCTTTTGGTATCAACAATCTGTTGAAAACGTGAAAAAACTATCCGAACCGTAGCGACAAACTGAGAATAATCATGCCTTCAGATGACTCACCAACTCCTGAAAAGTATCAATAGGAATCGCCCAACTCAAACCTTCCATCTTCCGAAAAATACCCTGAGAAGGCACACTCCCATCCGCCAACTTAAACACATCAATTCCCCCCAAAGGATATTTCGATTTACCATTAATTCCCACCAATTAGTAGCAGTGAGATTGCTATCATTTGCCACAGCCCGTAGGGACACTCCAAGAGCCCATAGGTGTCAACTTAACGTCAAATGTAGTCAGAGACTTCTGTTTGACTCTTAGATTTCGATCCCCCCTAACCCCCCTTAAGAAGGGGGGGACAAGAAATTTCTCAAAGTCAACCCCTACTCCCCTTCTTAAGGGGGATTTAGGGGGATCTAGATTCAGGTAAAAACGAGATTTATCATGGCTTTCAAATTAGTAGAGGACAAAATTTTCGGGTGCGAAGAAATCATCCTCCACTCACCTAGGCGGAGTCTAAAAAATCTCCCCAACAATCATCCCCGCCAATATCACAAATCCCACCCAAACATTTTGGCGAAAGATTTGACCGTAAACCGGATTGAGAACATCCGCATTTCGGAGTTGACTGTACTGCAAAAACCACAAAATTGCCGCCGCACTAATTGCCATCCAAAAACCAATGTGCAAGTGCAGATTAATTCCCATTGCCGCTAACAAACCGACAGTACCAACAAAGAAAAACCCCACAGCATTAGCGGCATTATCCCCGAAAAATATCGCGCTGGAATTCACCCCCAAACGCAAGTCATCTTCCCGATCGCTCATCGCATAAACTGTATCAAATCCCATCGTCCACAACACGACTGCACCCCACAGCAACCAAGTCGCTAATTCTAATTCGTCAACGGCGGCGCTCCAACTAATTAAAACGGCAAAACCCCAGGCAATTGATAACACTAATTGCGGCACGGGAAAGAATCTTTTTGCTAGCGGATAGCAGATAATTACTGGTACGGCGGCGACGCACAGCCAGAAACTTAACGGATTGAGATAAAAAGCGAGAATCGCCGCGCAAGCAAAGGAAATTAAAGCAACTCCTATTCCAGTTTGCACGGTGAGGGCGCGGGATGCTAGGGGGCGCGATCGCGTTCTTTCTACTTCGGGATCAATATCGCGATCCCACAAGTCGTTGATGACGCATCCCGCCGCACTCGTGGCTAAGGTACCCAACACAATCACGCCCACCAATGCTGTCGGCGGCCTCCCGTCTGCTGCTAAAAAGACGGCCCAGAGGGCTGGAATCATTAAAATGAGCCTTCCTGCTGGTTTGTCCCATCTCAAAAGCCTCACGACGGTTAGCAATGTGGATTCGGGTTGGCGATCGGGCTGTGTAAGCATTTCAATTCTAGATTTGATATTTTTAACTCTAAATTTTATCAAATTTTAGGCACAATCACTTACTATCTCTGCTGGCGATCGCACTTCTGCCGAAATTTAAAACAGGTAAAAGTCTTGACCAGTCAGCAATTCCTGATTTTTGCTAATTTAATAGAATGCCTAACTGGATTCGTGAAATAATCATAAATATCTGTCAACCCCGATACTCCAATGGTTAATTCACTTCCGTCTGCGGAGTCAAATCGCATTATTGCTGCTATTGATATGGGTACTAACTCATTTCACATGGTGGTGGCGCGGATCGATCCGAAATTGCCCGCGTTTACGATTATTGCTAGAGAAAAAGATACGGTTCGGTTGGGCGATTGTGAGGTTAAGACAGGATGCTTGAAGTCCGAGGTTATGGAAAGGGCGATCGCCACTCTGCGCCGTTTTCAAGATATTGCTAAAACTTTCAATGCTGAACAAATTATCGCTGTGGCTACCAGTGCGGTTCGGGAAGCCCCTAACGGGCGGGATTTTCTCAAACAAGTTGCTGAAGAATTAGACCTGAATGTGAGTTTAATTTCTGGTCAAGAAGAAGCGCGGAGAATTTATCTCGGTGTTCTTTCGGGTATGGAGTTTAACAATCAGTCCCAGGTAATTATTGATATCGGGGGCGGTTCTACGGAGTTGATTTTAGGAGACAGTTCTGAGCCTCGCTGTCTCACCAGTACAAAAATTGGTGCTGTTCGCTTAACAGGACAATTTGTCAAAACAGACCCGATTACTAGGGAGGAGTTTGCTTATTTGCAAGCTTATATTCGTATTTCGCTGGAAAGACCGATCGACGAATTGCGAGCTCAATTCCATGAGGGCGAACCTTTGCGCTTGATTGGCACTGCTGGAACCATCGAAACTCTGGCTGCAATTAACGCTCGCGAAAAGTTGGGAACAGTGCCGAGTCCGCTGGCTGGATATCAGTTAAGTTTAAAAGATTTGCGCGATTTAGTCAATCGTTTTCGCAAACTTTCTTATGCCGAAAGGTTGGCAATTCCGGGAATGTCGGACAAGCGGGCGGAAATTATTCTGGCAGGATCTATGATTTTGCAGGAAGCTATGATACTATTAGGAATTGAATCGCTGACTGTTTGCGATCGCTCTCTGAGAGAAGGCGTAATTGTTGACTGGATGCTTAGCCACGGTTTGATTGAAAACCGCTTGCGCTATCAAGGTTCCATCCGCCAGCGCAGTATTCTCCACATGGCTGACAAATATCAAGTCAATTTAGAACAAAGCGAAAGAACCGCAGCATTTGCGCTCAATTTCTTCGACCAAACTCAAGGAATTCTACACTATTGGGGAAGCGAAGAACGCGAGTTGCTGTGGGCTGCCGCGATTCTGCACAACTGCGGTTTGTACGTCAGTCATTCAGCGCACCACAAGCATTCTTACTATTTAATTCGCAATGGTGAGTTATTGGGCTACACTGAAACTGAGATTGAAGTAATTGCCAATTTGGCTCGCTATCACCGGAAAAATCCTCCTAAAAAGAAGCACGAAAACTTTATTGTTCTTCCGAAAAAATACCGGGAGGTTGTCAGTAAGTTGCATCCTTTTCTGCGGTTAGCTGTGGCTTTAGACAGGCGGCAGATTGGCGCAATTTCTGATTTTAAATGCGAATACCGCCCGGAAGTTCGAGAGTTTCACTTACGGTTGCAGCCGCTCAATCCCGAAGACAATTGCGCTCTGGAACTCTGGAGTTTGGATTATAAAAAGCCGTGTTTTGAATATGAGTACAATCTCAAATTAGTGGCAACTTTGGAACCGACTCTGGTTCCGGTTTAAATACAAAGCCGAGCCTGAAAACGAGAAACTGTAGGGTGCGCGCGTCCCCTACAGTTTTAACTTAATCCCAAGTCTACTACCAATATTGTGTTTGACTCTACAGTCCTCCCGATCGCCCTAGCCTGCCTTCAGAAGGCAGCGTGGATTAATTTTAGAGAGGAGAAATCAATGCAATATGACTATTTGCTGACGCTATACGAAAGATTGAAGTAATGTCTCATATCATGTCCGGTCGAGCGATCGCGATTAAAGGCCGGGGCGGGTTTACAGATTTTCCGGTTTCTATTCAATATCTTGGCGAACCCGCCCCTACAGAAATCATGGTTAATTGACCGGACATGATATAATATCATGTCCAGTCGAGCGATCGCGATTTTTGTAGGGACTCCCCTCACCAACAATACCTACCAATAATTGACATCTCAAAAACCCGCGCCGACCGGGATATTATGATTAATCGATCGGACATGATATTAGCGATTATTCTGATACAACCGGATTCCATATTATCTACAAATCAGGTAGTCCAATTACTGTAAAATCCTGTTGAGTGATGAGATTAGCTGGCACACCTTTTAGGCTAGCTAAGATTTGATCCGTGTTGGCAATTTTGATAAAAGTTGTAGTGTTTTCTTCAACTATGCTGAGTCGATCGACCGTTAACCCTCCCGTCAAAATTAATAAATCTTCACCTTGCGTAAAATCAGCGATGACATCGCGGCCTTCTCCCGCAGTCAAGAAAAAGTAATCGCGCCCGCTTCCCCCTTGCAGCGTATCGTTTCCGAAGTCTCCCCTCAACCAGTCCTCGCCAATTCCCCCAATCAAAGTATCATCACCCTCACCCCCGTACAGAGTATCGCTACCGTCACCGCCGCACAATTGATCGGCATCTTCATTGCCATAAATTAAATCATTGCCACTACCGCCGCACAAATAATCTTTTTGACTGGTAGCATCCATCGCGATATTGTCACTATCTCCGAAAATCGTATCCTCGCCCTCGCCGCCGCAGATGGTGTCATTTCCCAACTCTCCAAACAGCAAATCATTGCCCGAATCGCCGCAAATTATATCGTTATCTTTGCCACCATGTAAGGTATCATTTTCCTTGCCGCCGCTGAGAGTATCTTCGCTTTCTTGTCCGTACAAAACGTCGTTGCCGTTATTGCCAAAAAGCAAATCTTTTCCGGTCAAGCCACCGTCAGACGCATCAGAAGTGCCGCCAAATAAACTGTCATTACCTTCATCGGCAAGCAAGGTATCGCTGCCTTTGTCGCCCCAAACTACGTCATTATCTTTGCCTGCGATCGCCACATCATGATCTTTACCCGCATAAATAATGTCATTCCCAGCGTGGCCGACGAGATAGTCGTTATTTTCGTTGCCAAATATGGTGTCGCTGTCTGCATCCGCGCCAACAGTAACTGGGCTAGCAAGACCACCGTAAATATTGTCGTTGCCGAATAAGCCATTTAGCAAGTCGCTGCCGTTGAAACCGTTGATGATGTCATTAATATCGCTGCCGGTTAGAGTATCTTTACCGTCAGTAGCGTTGAGGGTATTTTCAGGGATATTCGGGCCGGGAATGGAAGTGCGATCGGGTAAAGTGATTCGATCGCACATACAGTCTTCCGAAGCAGCAGGAATTAGCGCCGGTGTGGGGGTTTCTGTTGTTGGAGATGTGGTTTGGGCGATCGAATTCTGATTGGCGATCGGCGTTTCCCCAGGTTTAGCCGTCGGAATTGGACTTTCCGCAGATATCAGAATTGGAGTCGGAGTCGGAGTTGGAGTTTCCCCAGGCGTCGGAGTTTCCGCAGAAATTGGCGTCGGTGTCGGAATTGGTGTCGCAGTCGGAATTGGCGTCGGAATTGGCGTCGGAATTGGAGTTTCCGCAGGCGTCGGAGTCGGAATGGGAGTTTCCGCAGGAATTGGCGTCGGAGTTGGAATTGGCGTCGGAATTGGCGTCGGAATTGGCGTCGGAGTTGGAATTTCCGCAGGCGTCGGAATTGGTGTCGGAATTGGCGTCGCAGTCGGAATTGGCGTCGGAATGGGTGTCGGAGTCGGAATTGGCGTCGGAGTTTCCGCAGGCGTCGGAGTCGGAATTGGAATTGGCGTCGGAGTTGGAATTTCCGCAGGCGTCGGAGTCGGAATTGGCGTCGGAGTTTCCGCAGGCGTTGGAGTTTCCGCAGGCGTCGGCGTCGGAATTGGCGTCGGTGTCGGAATTGGAGTTTCCGCAGGCGTCGGAGTTGGA
>NZ_JAUBTV010000004.1:115694-120776 GCF_036705145.1 Microcoleus sp. B5-D4
GTCGGAGTCGGAGTTGGAGTTTCCGCAGGCGTCGGAGTTGGAGTTGGAGTCGGAGTCGGAGTTGGAGTTTCCGCAGGAGTTGGAGTCGGAGTCGGAGTTGGAGTTTCCGCAGGAGTTGGAGTTGGAGTCGGAGTCGGAGTTTCCGCAGGCGTCGGAGTTGGCGTCGGAGTTGGAGTTTCCGCAGGCGTCGGAGTTGGAGTTGGAGTTGTATCTACAATAGTCAAAACAGCACTAGAAATTGCTCCTAAATCTGCTTTGTTAGTGGGATTGGTCAGAGTTAAATTAACAGTTTCATCCTGTTCTATTTGGGAATCATCCACAATTGAAATCGTGAAAGTTTGAACACTTTCGCCAATGTCAAAATTTAAGGTTCCCGATGTCTGGTTATAGTCACTACCAGCATTAGCAGTGCCATTACTTGTAGTGTAACTGACAGCAGCAGCCACATTAGCATCTCTGCGAGTAACGGTAATTGTGGCAAACTGACCGTTTTCATTAACGCTGTAATTTGCGGCACTAAAGTTAAATGTGCCTGGATTGGTGAGGTTGATAATGAACGCTTGGGTGTGAGAAGTATCGAGTCCTTCGTTATCTCTACCGCCATTATCTTTCAGGTTTAGAGTGATATTAGCACTGCCGATCGCCCCCGGCACCGGTGTAAAGGTTAGCGTCCCCGCTGAGTCGATCGCAGGTTGTAAACTAAACAAAGCAGCATTATCATTTCCTACCACTTGAAAAGCCACAGTTTGTCCCGATTCGTTGGCCGGGCCTGGAGAAATCGCAGTCGCCCATCCGGGTATGATTTGTGGCCCCGAATTGCTGCTGAGAGTGCGATCGACTCCTTTGACAAACGAAGGTGGATTGTTGACTGGATTAACTGCGATCGCACTTGTTAAACTATTAGTGCTAAACGGCGTTGTTCCCCCAGTAACTGAAGCATTGACGCCCGCAGTACCGCTGGCAACTCCGTTACTTCCATCCCACGCCCGAAAAGTAATTGTTGGTTTGCTTCCAGCGGTACTGTAATAGTCTTGGTTGGGTACAAACCGAACTTTCGCAGGCGTTTGCAGGGAAACCCGCGTCAGGTTGATGTTAGCTTGCGCCGAGGTAGTGCCGTCACCGAGGAATAGAAAATTAGGAGTTTCGTAAGGATCTATCTGGTCGCTAAATCCTGAATAATCGCGCAGCGGGCCGGTTAGTATGATAGCGCTGCCATCGGAAAGAAAGTATTTGTTACCTTGAACTCTGAGAGTGTAGTTAGTAGCAATATTGGTGTTATAAGCAACATTCTCTGCTGCAACAAATAAGCCGTTTGTTTGTCCGCCTGGGTTGGGAGTAATGCCGTCGCCTTGTGCGAAGATATTGCCAGAGTTTTCAGATAGCCGCTGGAAACCGATTTCAATGGCTTTGCGATCGCTAGTAACGGCAACAATGCTAAAACCTGCCCGATCTTGATTAGTGCGGGATTCCGAGATAATTTGGAGATTAAAAGACAAGCTAAAGCCTGTAGTGCGATCGAGCGGGGAAAATGACGGATTTAAAGGATTATTTGTATAGCCAGCATAAATTCTATTGTCCGCAGTGCTGTTTAAATTAACTCCATTACCGCTAAAAAATTCTGAAGCTGTAGCGGTAGGAGAAGCAAGATTTGAGTTAGTCAAAGACAGCCAATTTTGAGAACTGGGAGTGTTACCAAGTAAGCCATTATAAAGAGGAGTCGGGCCGAGCACTGTTGCTGAACTTTCCGACACTGTGCCGAAATTTGTCCAAGTATTGCCATCTGTTGAAAATTGCCAGTTACCGTTAGTATTGTCTGCAGCGGTGACTGCAACACCCAAAGGATCGCCATTAGCGTCACCGCCTAACTCGCTAGTGATGTTAAAAATACTAAACCCTGTGTTAGCGACGCTGGGTATATTTTCATTAATTGCGATCGGCGGATTAACATTAGGAGTTACCAAATTCGGAGCAATGTTAACCGGTCGGTTGCGGAGGCTGTTAATATAAATACTGTTAATTCCGCCGTTGGGCAAACCCAAGGAGCCGGGACTATCTATAGTATAACTAGCAGTTCTGTTGATGCCGCCAATAGCGCTGGAAAACTCAACATTACCCCCGTTGGGTGGTGCTGGAATTTGCACCTTAGCTGCACTCCCAAATACCCCTAACCCAGTCGTCGGCCAGGCGAGGGAATTAACAGAAGTAATTCCCGCACTACTAGTATCTACCCAAACAATATCTGAGGCTGCAAAATCCCCGCCAAAACCGTTAGTTCCGACTAAGACATTATTGAGATAAGTACCGCCAGCAGCGTTATTTATCAGCAATTGAATGTTCCAATCAGCATCATTTCCGCCGGCAACGGGGTTGTAGGTAATATCATCAGTAGGAATGACACCTGAACCGCCGATCGCAATTATGGTTCCTGCCTTGAAGACAGGAGCAATACTCGCCATGTTCCTGAACTGATAAGCAGAAAGTTTCTGTGCTGTTGTACTGCTTGAGTCGCCTACAAAAAAACTTTGAAGTTGAGCTGTTGTTATATCTTCCGTCAACAGCAGTTCCACATACTCATTCCCCAGGAATTGCCCGTTCCGCCGGAATTCGTTAATAATTATCTGTCCCATCTAGATGCACCTAAATTTGAGATGATTATGTATTAGCTGCCAACTACTACAGCAGTTCTCAATAAAGTGAGGTATGCCCTATGCCCTATGCCCTATGCCCTATGCCCACGGAGGCCGCTTATCAAGCGTGCACCTCATGTTACTGAGAAAGGCTATATCAATTTTTTTACATTTAATTTTTATTTACGTAAATACACTGTCAGTAGTTTCTCCGTACAGTGGCTTCTTTAAGTCATTTTTATTACTAAAATAATACCGGGAGTGCTGAGCAGTGTCAAGCAAAAGCTTGGATTATTGTCGATCGCACTCCCGGACGCAAAAAGTGATTTGATACACTACTCATAGCGGCAAGCTACGCGCTGTGAACCCTACATAATTAACTAAGGTGCGGAGTACGCACCTTAGTTAATTAATTTGTGCTTACCCGAAGATGGTAAAATCATTCAGACCGATCGCACTAGCTTGCACTCCATTCAAAGCAGCCAACAATTGACCGTTTTCACCAATCCTGATGAAAGCTGCATTAGCGTTTTGGGTAATACTAAGTTGACCAAAAGTTAGACCCCCCGCTAACACCAGCAAATCTTCACCTTTTGTGAAATCAGTAATTACATCGCTGTCTTCACCTGCTGTTAAAACAAAGCGATCGCGCCCAATGCCACCGCTGAGAATATCATTGCCCAAACCCCCAACCAAACAATCGTCGCCTTTACCGCCATAGAGAGTATCGTTACCCTCCTCGCCACATAGTTTGTCACTACCGCCGTTGCCCAACATCAAATCATTGCCAGCACCACCGCACACGGAATCTGGCTCGCCGTTAAAGTCGATCGCACTGTCTCCGAAAATAGTATCGTCCCCATCGTCGCCACAAATGCTATCACTGCCGCGACCGCCCAACAGCAGATCGTTGCCAGTACCCCCCACCACAACATCATTGCCCTTGCCCCCATAAACAGTATCATTGCCCTCGCCGCCGCTTAGAGTATCCGCAGCATCTCCCCCATTCAAGAAGTCGTTGCCAGCACCGCCAAAGAGCAAATCGCGTCCAGTCGAGTCAGGGCTAAACGGGTCAAAACTGCCTCCAAACAAGCAGTCGTTACCCTGAGCTCCAACGAGAGTGTCATTGCCTTTGTCGCCCCCAATCAAGTCATCGTCTTTGCCGCCGATGGCCACATCATCGCCCTTACCCCCGAAAATGCGATCGTCGCTGCCGGCGCCGTTGAGGTAATCATTGCCATTGCCGCCAAACAGCAAGTCTTTGTCTGCATTCGGGCCAAGGGGGATATTGCTGGGCAGTGCCCCGTAAATATTGTCGTTGCCTTTTTCGCCCAGCAGAACGTCGTCGCCGTTGAAACCGCTGATAACGTCGTTGAGATTGCTGCCGATGAGGAAGTCGTCGCCGTCAGTGCCATTGAAAGTGCGATCGACAGAATTCGGGCCCGGAATCGAACCGATCGCGGGTAGGGTAATCTGTTCGCAAATGCAATCGGTATCGCCCCCTTGAACGCTGTCAGAGTCAACAGGAGTTCCCGTGGGAGTTGGAGTTTCCGTGGGAGTCGGAGTTCCCGTGGGAGTCGGAGTTCCCGTGGGAGTCGGAGTTCCCGTGGGAGTCGGAGTTCCCGTGGGAGTCGGAGTTCCCGTTGGAGTCGGAGTCGGAGTTCCGGTTGGAGTCGGAGTCGGAGTTCCGGTTGGAGTCGGAGTTCCCGTGGGAGTCGGAGTCGGAGTTCCGGTTGGAGTCGGAGTCGGAGTTCCGGTGGGAGTCGGAGTTCCGGTGGGAGTCGGAGTTCCCGTGGGAGTCGGAGTTCCCGTGGGAGTCGGAGTTCCCGTGGGAGTTGGAGTTTCCGTGGGAGTCGGAGTTCCCGTGGGAGTTGGAGTTCCCGTGGGAGTTGGAGTTTCCGTGGGAGTCGGAGTTCCGGTTGGAGTCGGAGTTCCCGTGGGAGTCGGAGTTCCCGTGGGAGTTGGAGTTTCCGTGGGAGTCGGAGTTCCGGTTGGAGTTGGAGTTCCCGTGGGAGTCGGAGTTCCCGTGGGAGTCGGAGTTCCCGTGGGAGTCGGAGTTGGAGTTCCGGTTGGAGTCGGAGTTCCCGTGGGAGTCGGAGTTGGAGTTCCGGTTGGAGTCGGAGTTCCCGTGGGAGTCGGAGTTGGAGTTTCCGTGGGAGTCGGAGTTGGAGTTCCGGTTGGAGTCGGAGTTCCGGTTGGAGTCGGAGTTCCCGTGGGAGTTGGAGTTCCGGTGGGAGTTGGAGTTCCGGTGGGAGTTGGAGTTGGAGTTCCGGTTGGAGTTGGAGTTTCCGTGGGAGTCGGAGTTGGAGTTCCGGTTGGAGTTGGAGTTTCCGTGGGAGTCGGAGTTCCGGTTGGAGTTGGAGTTGGAGTTCCGGTGGGAGTTGGAGTTCCGGTTGGAGTCGGAGTTCCGGTTGGAGTCGGAGTTCCGGTTGGAGTCGGAGTTCCGGTTGGAGTC
>NZ_JAUBTV010000004.1:120876-150745 GCF_036705145.1 Microcoleus sp. B5-D4
GGAGTTTCCGTGGGAGTCGGAGTTTCCGTGGGAGTCGGAGTTTCCGTGGGAGTCGGAGTTTCCGTGGGAGTCGGAGTTTCCGTGGGAGTCGGAGTCGGAGGGTTATTGACAACAATGCTTGCCGTGACGATCGCAGAATCCGCTTTCCCGTCGTTAGCTTTGTAGGTAAAAGAGTCTGTCCCTGCAAAACCAGCATTCGGAGTATAAGTGAAAGAACCGTTAGCGTTGAGGGCGATCGACCCTGTAGCCGGATTTGTCACCAGAATCGCCGTCAGCGGGTCATTTTCCGGGTCAGTATCGTTGATTAAGACTCCCAAACCAGTCACGTTGAGACCCGTATTAAAAGCAGTAGTATAGCTGTCAGAATTGGCTACAGGCGGGTTATTGTTGACGTTTACAGTCACGGTAGCCGGTTCCGAGCTAACTATTCCGTCGCTGACTGTGTAGGTAAATGTGTCTGTTCCAGAAAAGCCAGCGTTAGGAGTATAAGTGAAAGAACCGTCTTTGTTGAGGGCGATCGACCCTTTAGTCGGGTTGGCGGTCAGCGCAGCAGTCAGCGCGTCTAAATCTGCGTCGGAGTCGTTGCCTAAAACTCCCGGCGCTGTTAAGCTGAGGACTTTTCCGGCACTGATGCTGTAGGTGTCGGGTTGTGCGATCGGCGGATTGTTTGTAACGTTGATATTTGCCGAAATTGCTGGTAAAGTAGCAGCCCCGTCACTGACTGTGTATGTAAAGCTGTCGAGTCCCACGAATCCCGGATTGGGAGTATAGATAAAAGAACCATCTTTATTGAATGCGATCGTGCCGTTGTTGGGGTTGCTAAAAATATTTGCCGTCAACACCTCGCCATCAACGTCGCTGTCGTTGGCTAAAACTCCCTTGGCGACAGGCACGTTCAAGACTCGATCGTGTAGGGTAGGGTAATTTTCAGGTTGTACGATCGGCGGATTGTTGGTGACAGAGATATTCGCGATTGCTGGTAAAGTAGCAGCCCCGTCGCTGACTGTGTATGTAAAGCTGTCGAGTCCCACGAATCCCGGATTGGGAGTATAGATAAAAGAACCGTCTTTATTGAATGCGAGAGTGCCATTGGTGGGATTTGTGACTTTAGTTGCCGTCAACACATCGCCATCCACGTCGCTATCGTTGGCTAAAACTCCCTTGGCGGCAGGCAGGTTCAAGACTTGATCGTGTAAGGTAGGGTAATTTTCGGGTTGTACGATCGGCGGATTGTTGGTGACAGAGATATTCGCGATTGCTGGTAAAGTAGCAGCCCCGTCGCTGACTGTGTATGTAAAGCTGTCGAGTCCCACGAATCCCGGATTGGGAGTATAGATAAAAGAACCGTCTTTATTGAATGCGAGAGTGCCATTGTTGGGATTTGTGACTTTAGTTGCCGTCAACACATCGCCATCAACGTCGCTATCGTTGGCTAAAACTCCCTTGGCGAAAGGCACGTTCAAGACTTGATCGTGTAAGGTAGGGTAATTTTCGGGTTGTACGATCGGGAGATTATTATTTGTAACGTTAATCGTAACTGTTGCTGGTTGGACAGATGAATCTGTGCCGTCGCTAACATTATAGGTGAAGGTATCAGTGCCTACAAAGCCAGCTTTCGGAGTATAAGTGAAGTCGCCGGTGAGATTTAACTTGACTGTACCGTTGCTCGCGGTTGTAACTACCACGGCACTACGCGCGTCGCCGCTGTTGGCGTCGGTGTCGTTGCTTAAGACTCCCGCCCCAGAGACGCTGAGAACTTTGTCGTGCTCGACGCTGTAGCTGCCGTCATCGACGGCCACCGGGAAATTATTAACCGAGATGGTGCCGAGAGTAAAAGCGGCACTTGCTTGATCCGTGGCGTCCCCGAAAAATAGGAAGTTTGGCTGGCTGTAGGGATTGTAGGGTAAACGCGGCTGGCTGGTTGCTGGATTAAATGCCGTGTAGTTCTGCAGCGGCTGATTTGTCAGGTTTGGTATTGCTGTAGGGCCGGCAAACAGCGTGTAAGTGGTGCCTTGGACTACCAGTTTGTAGTCGGTAGGAGTGCTGATATTAACAGGTGCATTTACTCCGCGAGTAAACAACCGAGGAACTGATGATGCTGTACCGCCGTTTTGAGCAAAGATGCCTCCGTTGAGGCCGAGGTTGCGTTTGGTGAAACCCAGTTCAATGCCATTTTGAGCGTCGCTGCTAATCGAGATGATGCTGAAACCTGCCCGATTGTCGCTATTACTGTTTTCCGCCGTAACTGCAACTCGAAAAGAAACGCTGTAACCGTTAGTAAGGTTGAGGGCCGGGAAAGTTGCGTTGACTGGAGTAAATGTTCCTGGCGTCGCTGGCGGACTTGGAGGAGTGTATTTGTAGTTGGTGTAGCCCGCATAGCCTGTAGTGTTATTGGCGGCGGTAACGCTAGCAGTATCAATGCCCGTGTTGGGCGAGAACGCACCAGCAGGTAGGACACCACCGAAGCCAGGAAGAGGTACTTGTCCATAAGCTAATTGAGTGCTGGTGCTACCTGATGTCCCGATACCGGGAGGCGATCCGTTTGGAAAGTTACTTGTGTCTTTGCCGTCATAGAGGGTAAAACCGAACACATATTGATAAGCGGCTATTGTGGCTGGCTCGATCGCCAGCCCAGAGGACACCGCTCCTGTTGTATAATCTAATTCCCAATCTCCGCCCATAGCGGAACTGCCGATCGGCGATCTAGAAGCCGCAATTTTTGCCTTGGTTAGCTGACTCAGTTGCTGCACGAAGTTAGCGCCCTTTTCCCCCGCCGCTACATCACACCCATAAAGCAAAATCTCTCCACTGTCTGCCAGCGATCGCCACCAACGCTGCAATTGATTAGCATAAGTTTTTAAATTTGTCAAGTTTAGATCGATCGCGCCTAGCAGTAAACTCGCGGGGCGGCCGTGGGAGATGATATGAATGCTTTTAATATTGCTGCGACTCGCTAGTGCCTCAGTAATTTGTTCTACTCCATCCCGCGCCGCATCCAAGGTAATTACTTCTGTCCCCGCTGCGATGCCGTTGTGGAGAGTTTGGCTGTCGGGAAGGGCAGAGTCGATAAAGGCGATCGAACTAAAAACTGAACTGATAAAATTTGGCATAATACACCTTTGGTTAGATGACGGTAGGAAAATTAAGGCGTGTCTAGCTTAGCAAATTCACAAATTCAATGTCATGAGTAAAATTAACAATCAAGACGAATACTAATTTCCCATGAACCTGCAACAGAAGCCTCTTGATAGGGGCGGGTTTAGCCAATAAATCCTTTAAAAAACCGACAATTCCGGTACAAAACCCGCCCTATTAAGGTTCGATCGCCAAAAGTTCTTCAGCAACCAATCCTTTCTGAATAGCAAGCACTGCTGCTTGAGTGCGATCGCGCACTTCTAACTTTTGCAAAATCGCGTGCACGTGAACCCGCACAGTCCCCGGAGCAATGTACAATATTTGTGCAATTTCCTGATTGCTTTTTCCCCCCGCAACTAAAGCCAAGATTTCCTGTTCTCGCTTCGTCAACGGATTCTCCAAAATTTCTGATTTTGACCCAACTTTCACAGGTTCGGGATTAGCAAAAACCGCCCTAATTTCCGCAGTCGCGGCCTGATCCCACCACGAAGCACCCGCTGCTATCGATCGAATTGCCAAAACCAAAGTTTCCGCCGCAATTCCCTTAAGGCAATAGCCCTGAGCTCCCGCTGCAATTAATCTTTCAATTAAGGATTTTTGGGAATGAGATGTTAAGATTAAAACGGGAATTGCTGGATGTCGCTGTTTAATTTGGCGGCACGCTTCAATACCCCCAATTCCGGGCAAACCGACATCGAGAACTACCACATCGGGCAAGTGTTCCTGAGTCAATTCTACTGCTGTTTCACCATCTTCTGCCTCGGCAATTACTTGCAAGCAACTTTCTTGCTGCAACCTGGTTTGCAGCCCCAACCGAAACAGTTCGTCGTCTTCAACTAGGAGAATTCGCAACGGATAAGCTGGTTTCATTTCTGTGGGATAGCAGGGAGTCGGAATCCAAATAAAGCACCGTGTGGCAATTTATTTTCTGCCCAAATTATACCGCCGTGGGCGTCAATAATTTGGCGAGATAAGTATAATCCTAATCCCGAACCTTTGGCTTGCCGATCGCTGTGTCCTTGATAAAAACGCTCGAACAAGTGGGGCAGTTCATCGGCGGTAATTCCCAACCCGCTATCGAGAACTTTCACCACCTGATAACTCGAATAAGATTCCATGATTATTTCTACTTTACCGCCGCGAGGAGAATGGTTAATTCCGTTTGTTAGCAAATTAACAAAAACGCGCTGGAGTTGAACCGCATCGCCATTTACCCACAAAGAGCGACGGAAATCTGACTCTCCGTAACTCATACTAATGTAAACTCGGCGCGCCGCCGACAAATGGATGAGTGTTGCGATTACTTCTTCTGCCAAAGCTACTAAATTTACGGGCGCAAGTTGCAGTTTTAAACCTTCGGCATCGTTGCGGTAAACATCCAGCAGCGTTTCTACTAATTGTAGTGACATTTTGTGCGATCGCGCCATTGTTTCGAGAACTTTTTGCTGACTGGCGGTGACATTCCCAAATTTTGCTGACCCAAAAGCTTTAATTGTTTCTATCGCCCCCAGCATCGGCGTTTTTAAGTCGTGACTCAAAGTAGAGACAAAATCTTCTCGGATGCTTGCTAGCTGCTGCTGCGACTGCAACTCAGCTTTAGCGATCGCGATCGTCTCTTGGTACTGCTGGTTGCGATCGCTTAAATATCCCGTCACCCCTAAAGCCATGACTGCGATCGATCTATTTGCTACAGTTGCTAGGGCGATCGCTTCTCCAGGAGGAACAAACAAATTTAACAGCGTCAAAGCTGCCGCTACCAGCGTAATTTGTAACTTACCCAACCGACTCAAGCGCGAATTTGCCAATAAAATCGGCCCTGTGTACAAATACCCAAACAGATACTCCGACGGCGTAGTAAATTCCAGCACTACAACGATCGCAAATAAAATTGCGATCGACCACCTCCCCCGCAAATACTTCTCTTGAATTGCCTGGTTGTCTGTGATTTTCAATAAGCTGTTTAACATCCTTTATCCATCCATTTTATATTTTATATTTACACTCTACTCTCTGCCTTATACCTGCGGTTTTTCATCGCCAAAATTTGTCTCCTGTGACGCAAAAACAAGCGTTTAGATAACATCTATATCTGCAAGCATAGATACTGCTAAATATTTAAACATTTGTCTGTAAGTGAAAATATATAGCAGCTAAGCATAACGGGTAAACGGCAACTTATACCGGCGGGCTGATTATCAAAAATCCTAACAGCAAGTATATTGATTGTTAAAAGCAGATTGCACTTTTAAGGAAGTATTGGCTCAGTTATGCTTGAAGGATTAATTCAAATCGCATTAACGCTAATCATTGTAGTAGCGATCGCCCCTATTTTTGGTAATTACATGGCGCGGGTGTACATGGGAGAACCAACTATTCTCGACCCCGCTATTAAACCCCTAGAACAACTCATCTATAAAGCCAGCAATATCCGGTCTATAGATTCGATGACAGGTTGGCAATATGCGCGATCGCTACTGTACAGCAATGCAGCAATGGGCATATTTGTTTTCCTAATTTTCATGCTTCAAGGAGTGCTGCCTTTAAATGCCACCGGCTTAAGTGCCCCAACCTGGGATACTGCGCTGCACACAACTATTTCATTCCTCACCAATACCGACCAACAGCATTATTCAGGCGAGACAACATTCACTTATTTATCCCAGTTAACCCTGGGTTTTTTAATGTTTACCTCAGCAGCTACAGGTTTAGCAGTAGGCATTGCTTTTATCCGGGGATTAACCGGCCGCCCCTTGGGCAACTTTTACATAGATTTAATTCAATCAATTACCAGGATTCTGCTACCCCTTTCTTTAATAATTGCCTTACTTTTGCTAATTTCTGGAGTGCCAGAAACCCTAGCAGGGCCGGCCGTAGCCCGTACATTAGAAGGAGGCACGCAAATAATGGCTCGCGGCCCAGTAGCTCACTTTGAAAGCATCAAACAACTGGGAGAAAATGGCGGCGGATTTTTTGCCATTAACTCGGCTCATCCCTTTGAAAATCCCAATCCTTTTACCAACCTGCTGGAAACACTAGCAATGGTTTCTATACCAGCAGCTATGATTCACACCTACGGCAGATTTGCCAACAACAAAAAGCAGGGATGGCTGATTTTTTGGATGGTGTTTGCCATCTATGTAATTTTGATTGGCATTGCAGCGTTTGGCGAGTACGGCGGCAACCCTCAAATCAATAATTTACTGGGTTCGCAGCAGCCAAATTTAGAAGGAAAAGAAGTTAGATTAGGCTGGGCAGAGACTGCACTGTGGGCGGTGACTACCACTGGCACAATGTGCGGGGCTGTCAACGGAATGCACGATTCTTTAATGCCTCCCGGTGGTTTTGCTACTCTGTTTAATTTGTTTCTGCAAATCGTTTGGGGCGGACAAGGAACGGGAACAGCTTACTTATTTATCTACTCAATTTTGAGCGTATTTCTCACCGGATTGATGGTGGGGAGAACGCCAGAATTTTTGGGACGCAAAATTGAGAAACGGGAAATAGTTTTAGCCAGCGTTGTTTTGTTAATTCACCCGATCGCAGTTTTAATCCCCGGTGCAATTACCCTCGCATTTACCGACAGTTTGAGCGGCATCAGCAACCAGGGATTTCACGGCATTTCCCAGGTGATGTACGAATACGCTTCGGCGGCAGCCAACAACGGTTCGGGCTTGGAAGGATTGGCAGACTCTCAACCCGCCCCGACAGGAGTTTGGTGGAATTTAAGCACCTGTTTTAGTATGCTGTTGGGGCGCTACGTTCCAATTATTGCCCTGCTACTTTTAGCTGACAGCATGACGAACAAACAACTGGTTCCCGAAACAACCGGCACTCTCAGAACCGATTCAGTTTTGTTCACCAGCGTCACCGCAGGAGTCATTATAATTCTGGGCGCGCTGACATTTTTCCCAGTTCTAGCTTTAGGGCCAATTGCCGAAGGATATGAAATTAGCAGCGGCAAATTTGAACCCACACCGATAACTGCACCCACAACACCTTTAGCAACACCAACTCCTCCATCTCAATAGCGAAAATTCTCAACCTCACTATTCTCTCTCTCTGCGTTCTCTGTGTTCTCTGTGGTTCATTAAAAATCCCAAATCGACATGACCTCATCCCATACTCCAGATTCCCCAAAAAAACCTCCGAGAGGCTCTCGCGAGTCTCGCAAGCATACGCCAAAAGCAAATACTAAAGGCCTTTATCAAAGAGCTTTTAAAGAAGCCTTTGTCAAGCTAAACCCACGGGTGATGCTAAAAAATCCGGTGATGTTTGTGGTGTGGGTTGGCACAATTGTGACTGCATTATTAACGATCGACCCGACGCTGTTCGGCCCGGTTCCCGGCAACAATCAGAGAGTTTTCAACGGTTTAGTCACGTTTATTTTGTTCTTTACTTTGGTATTTGCTAATTTTGCCGAAGCGATAGCAGAAGGGCGGGGGAAAGCGCAAGCAGATGCACTGCGATCGACCAAAGCCGACACAACAGCCCGCAAACTCCTACCAGACGGTTCAATTCAAGAAGTTAGTTCGACATCCCTGAGACGGGGCGACCAAATTAAAGTGATCGCAGGCGATGTCATTCCTTCCGACGGCGAAGTGATCGCAGGTGTCGCCTCGGTGGATGAATCTGCGATCACTGGCGAATCCGCGCCGGTGCTCAAGGAACCGGGTTCGGACATCGCCAGTTCCGTCACCGGCGGCACGCGCATCCTTTCCGACGAATTGACGCTGCGGGTGATGGCCGACCCCGGTAAGGGATTTTTGGACAGGATGATCGCGCTGGTAGAGGGCGCAGAACGATCGAAAACACCGAACGAGATCGCGCTGACGGTGCTGCTAGCGGTGCTGACGCTGGTGTTTTTGATTGTGGTTTCGACGATTCCGCCCGTGGGAAATTACGTGAAAACCCCTGTGGGCGTGGTGACGCTGATTTCGCTGCTGGTGGCGCTGATTCCAACCACCATTGGAGGTTTGCTGAGCGCGATCGGCATTGCGGGCATGGATCGCGTCGCTCAGTTTAACGTGATAGCGACCTCTGGGCGCGCCGTGGAGGCTTGCGGCGACGTAAATACGCTGATTTTGGACAAAACGGGGACAATCACGCTGGGGAACCGTTTAGCTGAGGAGTTCATTGCGGTAAACGGTCACTCGCTGGAGGAGGTTGCGAGTGTAGCCCTTGCTGCGAGTGTATTTGACGATACTCCAGAGGGAAAGTCGATCGTCCGTTTGGCTCAAAATTTGGGCGCACAGGTGGATTTCGATCGCGCTAACGCTACTGGGCTTGATTTTTCCGCAAAAACGCGGATGTCTGGCACGGATTTGCCCGATGGGACGGAGGTTCGCAAGGGTGCGGTGGATGCGGTGAAGGGTTTTGTGCGATCGCGCGGCGGCAATTTCGGGCCGGATCTCGACGCAGCTTACGAGCGAGTTTCCCGCTTGGGAGCCACACCCTTAGCTGTTTGTCAAGGTAACGACACCTACGGCATTATCTATTTGAAAGATGTGATTAAACCGGGAATTCGCGATCGGTTTGACCAACTGCGAAAAATGGGAATTCGCACCATTATGCTTACCGGAGATAACCGAATTACAGCATCAGTAATTGCCGCTGAAGCCGGCGTTGACGACTTCATTGCCGAAGCAACTCCCGAGGACAAAATCGATGTAATTCGCAAGCAACAAGCCGAGGGCAAATTAGTCGCAATGACGGGAGACGGAACCAACGACGCACCCGCACTAGCACAAGCAAACGTAGGACTGGCGATGAATTCGGGAACCCAAGCAGCGAAGGAAGCTGCGAACATGGTGGACTTAGATTCTGACCCCACAAAACTAATTGATTTAGTTACAATTGGCAAACAATTGCTGATTACTCGCGGCGCGCTGACTACATTTTCCCTAGCCAACGATATCGCAAAATATTTTGCAATTATTCCCGCCATGTTTGCCCCCGTAGGCGCATTAAACGTCATGGGTTTAGCCAGCGGTCAATCGGCGGTTTTGTCTGCATTAGTTTACAATGCTTTCATTATTCCCGCTTTGATTCCCCTAGCATTAACCGGGGTAAAATTTCGACCTTTGAGCGCCAACCAACTGTTGCAGCGGAACATTTTAATCTACGGATTGGGCGGGGCAGTCGCGCCGTTTATTGCCATCAAAATTATTGATGTTTTGATTACCGCCGTTGGGCTAGCATAGATCGGGAAAGCACGACACGGATTTTGACACGGATACACGGATTAATCTCGTTCCCCGGCAGAGCCGGGGAACCCAGTTCCAGAGGATTTGCCTCAATTTTTCCCAAAAAATCATCGGGAGCATCTCAATGAAAGCAGCAAAGCTCGAAATTGGAATTAGGAGTCAGGAGTCAGGAGCCAGGATAAAAGAGTCAGAAGGAAGAAGAAAGAAGTGTTTTTGCAAATATGAGATGCTCCCAAATCATCAAATAGAAAGACAGATATTTATTCCCAAAATAAGGAGAATTCATGAAACGGAATGATTTGCTGAATGATATTTTTCCTAGAGATTTCCAAGAAATTCTTGAGTTAGCTCAAAGGCTTTGGCAGCGCCACCCAATCCCGGTGCAGCTATTTCTAGTAATGTGTTTCAATGCTATAGTTGCCCCCGCTGTCTACGCTGCTGCGGGTGAAGATTTAACCCGAAAAGCTGTCTGGGGTTTAAGTCTCCTAGGTTTGGTGATTATCGCCCTTTCTATTTACTTGTTCGTAGTCATCTTTCAGCCGGAAAGATTTTAGTCAATAATTAACCCTTAGCAAATAACCGATCGAGGTAATTTATGAGAGAAATAATTAGAGCCATTCGCCTTACCCTGGTTTTGTGGGGAATTACAGCCATTATTTACCCTTTAATCTTGCTAGTAATCGGCCAAATTGCCTTCAACTCCCAGGCAAACGGCAGCTTAATTACCAACCAAGGAGTTGTAGTTGGCTCTGCTTTAATCGGTCAGCCTTTCTCCTCAGAAAGATATTTTTGGGGTCGTCCCAGCACCACCAATTACAGCAGCTTTGCGACAGAAAATTACGAGCCGACAAAGGGAGAAAATGTTAGTCAAAGAACCGGCGTTTCGGGAGCGAGCAACCTTGCCCCCAGTAACTCTGATTTGCTGAAACGAGGTAATGAGAAAGATGGTTTTCAGGGGGTGCGAATTGAATTAGACCGCCTCAACAAAGCTGGTATCAAACCGACTGCAGATTTACTCTACACCTCGGGTTCTAGCCTCGATCCGCACATTAGCGTAGAGGCAGCTCGATCGCAAATTCAGCGGATAGCAACAGTGCGATCGCTCAATATCAATCAAGTAGAAATGTTGGTAGCTAAAAATACAGAGGGCAGATTTCTTGGCATTTTCGGTGAACCGGGAGTTAACGTCCTCAAACTGAATTTGGCTCTAGACAGTTTACAATAGTCATTAGTCATTAGTCATTAGTCATTAGTCATTAGTCATTAGTTATGAGTTATTTGTTATTAGTTATTAGTTATTTGTAGCAACTGACAACTGACAACTGACAACTGACAACTGACAATCGCTAACTGACAACTGACAACTGACAACTGACAACTGACAACTGACAACGGACAACTGACAACTCAGCTATGATTCACTCTAGCGAACTTACTAACAATCCAGACGCGGTTTATGCCCAACCTAACCGCACTTACGATCGCACCCCCCGCCGGGGAAAGCACAAAATATTTATCGGCATGGCCCCCGGTGTCGGCAAAACTTTCCGAATGCTAGAAGAAGGGCACAGCCTGAAATCTGAAGGCATCGATGTGGTAATTGGACTGTTAGAAACTCACGGCCGGAAAGAGACAGCGGCTAAAGCAGAAGAACTGGAAATAGTACCCAAAAAACAACTGCGACGCGGCGAAATCATGCTCAACGAAATGGATACGGATGCTGTCATAGAACGCCGTCCTCAATTAGCATTAATAGACGAACTCGCTCATACAAACATTCCGGGTTCTCTGCGAGAAAAACGATATCAAGATGTTGAAGAAATTCTCAAGGCTGGGATAGATGTTTTCTCCACCCTCAACATTCAGCACATAGAAAGCCTTAACGATTTAGTAGCTCGAATTACCGGAGTTGTAGTGCGAGAGCGAGTGCCCGATCGCGTCCTCGAAGATGCTGACGAAATAGTCGTTGTCGATGTCACGCCGGAAACTTTAGAAGAAAGGTTGCTAGAAGGCAAGATTTATGCTCCTGAAAAAATTGAACAATCTTTAGAAAATTTTTTCCAGCGCCGTCATTTAATCGCTTTGCGAGAACTCGCCCTGCGAGAAGTCGCAGACACTGTGGAAGACGACGCAGCAACTTTAAAAGGTCAATCTTGCAACATTCACGAACGAGTTTTAGTGTGCATCTCGACTTATCCGAACTCCTTGCAATTGCTGCGGCGAGGCGCGAGGATTGCGAGCTACATGAATGCCCCATTTTATGCTGTGTTTGTCAACGATCCAGACCGATTTTTAACAAAAGCAGAAAGCTTGCACGTTGAAACTTGTGAGAAACTGTGTCAAGAATTTAACGGGAAATTTTTGCGGGTAAACGGCACTAATATAGCCAAAGCGATTTCCGAAGTAGCTAAACAGTATCGCGTTACTCAAATTGTGATCGGCGAAAGCCAGCAATCCCGCTGGAAATTGCTGCTGCGGGGTTCTTTGACTCAACAGTTAGTGCGATCGCTCAAACACGTAGATTTGCACATCATTGCTACTGAAAAAAGTGGTCTTTCTAATTAATTATTAGTCTTCAGTCATTAGTCATTAGTCATGAGTCGGATGAGATCCGGTAAATTAACCATAATACTTGTAGGGGCGGGTTTCACCAACAATCTCTAATTCCCACTAAGAATCTATATAAACCCGCCCACACCACTTTCGGAGGATAGCTGAATCTAGCGGACGACGGATGCGCCCGAAGCTTTTACCTGTCAAAATCGCAGTTGGTAAACCTGATTAAAAGTGCGATCGCTATGGTGGATGATTACATTCTCAACTTGCTAGTTATTGGCATCCTCCTGCTTACCGTTACCTTGGGTTCCGGCTGGATTTCGCGATTGCCTCTATCTTATGCCTTAATTTATCTAATTGTCGGTATCGGATTGGGGCCCTACGGCGTCAAGCTGATTGACTTGCGCCCCGAAGCTCAATTTTTAGAAAGACTTACAGAATTTGTAGTTATTGTTTCTCTGTTCAGTTGCGGCTTAAAAATGAATCGCCCCCTGCAATTTTGGGCTTGGAATTCCACAGTGAGGCTGATCGGTTTTTTAATGCCCATTTCTATTTTTGCAGTGGCCGCCATCGGTCATTGGTTTGTGAAATTAGATTGGGGCCCGGCGATTTTACTGGGAGCAATTCTCGCTCCCACCGATCCAGTTTTAGCCTCAGAAGTTCAGTTAGCTCATCTAGACGATCGCGATGAATTGCGCTTTGGTTTAACATCAGAAGGCGGTTTGAACGATGCTTTAGCTTTTCCCTTTGTTTATTTCGGCATTTATTCGCTAAAAGATAACAACTGGTCGAACTGGTTTTCGCAGTGGGTAGCAGTTGACTTGATTTGGGCGATCGCCGCAGGTATCGTTATGGGAATTTTAGTAGCTAAAGCCGTCACCTGGATCGATCGGCAACTCCAACACTATCGACCAGCCGATCAATTAATGGAAGATTTCATTGCTCTCAGCACAATTCTGCTCACCTATTCCCTTACAGAAGTAGTCAACGGCTACGGATTTCTCGCAGTTTTTGTAGCAGGAATTGTCGTGCAGCGGAGTTACCGAAACCCAGAAAAGCCGCTTTCCCAACTGCACTTTACCGAGCGCATAGAAAAGTTAATGGAAGTAGCAACTATTTTACTATTAGGTTCGCTTTTGCGCCTAGAGCCTATGTTAGCCTATGGAGGATACTCCCTCTTAGTAGCTGGATTGTTGATTTTTTTAATCCGGCCTGTGGGAGCTTGGATTAGTACGATCGGCAGTCCTTTACATCCCGCCAGCCGCTTGCTATGCGGTTGGTTTGGCATTCGTGGTGTCGGTTCTATCTATTATCTTACCTATGCTTTGGGTAAAGGTTTGAAGGGCGAAACCGCCGAAAAAATTGCCTGGATTACCTTTACAACCATCGTACTTTCTGTGATTTTGCACGGTATTAGTTCCACCCCGTTAATGAACTGGTACGAGCGCCGAATCAAACCTAAAGTACCGGATTTGATTTAATTCATATAAATTGTGGCGTTGCTGATTTAGGGTATGAAGGGCTAAATATGCAAGTCAGAGAAACCAGTATCCACAAAGCTGCGGATTTTCAAGTTATTTTTTTCCTACCCTGATTAAGCAACGCCTAAAAGTATTCTCCCGACCTCCGGTCCTCAACCGACAGCCGCTGCGTCGAAGGCTTGCAAAACACATATCCTCGCGAGGGGGCAGGGACGGAGGCACCGCCCCTACAAGCCAAGCATCAATGCTATCGACTTAAACAATAGTACGCTTAACAGATATTAAATAAATTTATGTTAAACAAATGCAAGATTAGGGGTTAACCCAGTAAGCTGCTGTTTAAACTATAGAAGAGACAATTACCACATATATTAGTAAGTAATGAAAACAGTACAATTTATTGGATACCTTTTCAGCATTATTGGTTTATTGGGATTAATTGCAACGTTTCTTCTTACATTTGCCTTGATGTTTGCTTCTGGTTTTTGCGGTACAGCCCCGCATGGTTGCGACCAAGCTCAGGCAGAGTTTTGGGAATTTTTAGTGGGGGCCTTAAATTGTTGCATATTCTTTATATTTTTGATTGTAAGTGGTAAACAGCTTATGAAATAACGCCCAAAATAGTCTGGCGATGAGATAACTGCTGCATCAAATTTTCCCGATCAGTGGCCGGAAAACGCGCTTATTTTGGTAATTTTATGTCATTTAATGGCACGTTTAAAAAAAATCTGTTGAATTTTGCTTTCTACTTTACACTTGTATCCGCGATCGACAGCTTGTCTGTGAGATTTTTAGGGACACGGCACTGCCGTTTCCTTACCCATATCTGGGGCGAGGAGCGACTTTATTGACAGATTGTATGCGATAGTTGTAGGGACACGGCACTGCCGTGTCCTTATCCGGCTCTACGAATTTCACGGAATACTCTAAACAGGTTTCACCCCAACTAATAAAGCGAGTTCCCGCCACTTCCAATAACAGTCTGCATCGGTAAAACCAATTTCTCGAAACCAGCGCAATTGCGTTTCTACATCCAGCAATTTATTAGACGGATCGTCTGGCGAATCGCTAATACCGATCGCCTCTCGAAACTTATCATGCAAAGCGGGAGTTGCTGACGCTACGTGCTCCAAATTGCAAAAAATGCCTCCGGGCTCCAAAAGCTCGAAAATCTCAGTGTAAAGCGAACGTTTGCGATCGTCTGCTACATGATGAATGGCAAAACTAGAAACAACCGCATCAAACTTGCCCAAATCCGGCAGCGATTCGTCAAAATTGTGCTCGATAATCGTGACATTCGGGTCATCAGCAAAGCGAATTCGGGCTTTTTCCAGCATTGTCGGCGAAAAGTCGATCGCCACACATTCAACATTTGGTCGATCGCACTTAAGCAGACCCAGCAACCGCCCGTCTCCCGTGCCCACATCCAGAATTCGCTTAACATTTTTCGGCACTTCCTCCAACAAAACCGCTTCACCTTCAGTGCGGTGAGGAATTCCATCAGCTTTAGCAAGATACCACAAAGCGTGTTCCGCCGAAGTCCAAAGATTCACTTGACTCATAAATTTTCAACTCTCATAAACCTCGCCATTTTTGCGAGTAAAAATCCAACTATTCCCGTTAGCTTTGGCAATTAGATCGTCATCGGGATATTCGGCACTATCTCCCGGAGTGCGATCGCCAATTTCCAGATAAACAACATCTGCATTCGAGCGGTTGACTAAATGATGCCCATCTGCATCCCCCGCCGGAAAACCCGCCGCCATACCCGGTTTCAGCACTTGCTCTCCCGAATTTGTAATCAGAGTAACTTCCCCTTCCAGAACATAGATTAACTCATCTTGACGGGTGTGCCAATGCCTGAGAGCAGAACAACTTCCCGGCGCAAGTCTCACCAAATTTACCCCAAAATTCTGCAATCCGGCAGCATCGCCCAAGCGTTTTTTAACTCTCCCCGCAACAGCAGATTGGAATTGCTCAGGGTACTTGGAACCCGTAATTTCCGCCACATTTTTAGGATCGATAATCATATAACAGCCCTCAAAAAAAAACATCTGGCCCACATTACCTATCAATTTTAGATGGTAAACGAAGTAGGCAAATCCCAATTTTACACCTGCTAAAAACAAGAAAATAATTGTCTAAACAGTGCCTCGATTTGGTCTAAAAGTTGACAGTTTATAGGTTGCTTAACTGAGAGATTACCCGCTGCGCTCGCTTGACTGCTATTTTGCTAATCTTGAAAATTTCGGGTACACTATTGTTATAATCTGCTTCGTTTCGATCCCTTCTCAACTTTTCCAAGTTCCTCCCTATATTTTGACGCTCGGCCTCAGAACTCTGTTTGAATTGCTGCACAACATACTTGTGAGCATCTGCAGTTTTCGGAATAGAATGCCCTTCTGTTTCCTGCAAGTAATTTCTAGCACTGATAAAAGCTGCATAATATGCCCGACTGATAGCCGATCGCATTTTGGCTTCTTGATTTGCAGGAGGAGTCGGTTGACCGAGAAATTCTTTTGCTAGATTCAGATACTGCGACCAGTCAAAAGTCATTATTAGCGCACGCCACAACTAAAAACTCTCCGCACCTCATACGGCAGAGGTAAATACCAATCCTCTGACAATTTTTCTTCTTTGTCAAGTGCCGCGTCTATGATTTCATCGGCGTCACCATCAATAATAATATCCAGAAATAGCTGCGCGGAGTTAATAAAATCAGAGTCTGCCTCAACTTCAAGGCACAACTTTTTACCGGGGAAGTAATTGAAAATTTTGTCTGGTGCTTCCAGCAATACGGGCATCAAAAAATGATGTTTTTCCAGAAACTGTAATATTTCTGTTTTTCCCCGGAAGCTGTACAATTTTTCCAGAGATTCAATATCAGCCAAAGAAACAGGATTTAACTGGGTTAAACTTTCATGCAGCAGTATCTCAGCTAGGCTGTGGGCATCAAGTTGACGGCGTTTTGCTTCTGCTAAAAGCCTTTCGCTGTCTTCAGGAGACAGTTGGATTGTCAGGGTTTGAGAATTGCTCGCGGTTTGCATATAAATTGTATAATCTAAGGTTGGTTTTTCTTCTTTCCCTTCTGCCTTATTCTAAGAGTTTCAAAGTAGTAGGATTTTCCCGAATCGGTTTAATAAAACGGCTGTTAGCCCGCACAAAACAATTGCCTTTTTGCGTGGAAACAGGCAGCCAACCTTTGCCTTGATTGTCAGAAATCATAATTTGATTAGCAAAATTTCCCGTCACCGCTTCCAAGCGCTGTCCCCGCCGAAAAACAGTCACCACAGGCCACTGCGAAACATTATGTTTATTTCTTTCAAACAACTCAGCAGGCGCATCCAAACCGTCTACAGAAATTGAGCGAAATCTCTGAGCCATCCGGCAATTCAACCCTTTAGGATCAGAGTCAACAACCAACCAATTTACCTGCCTGTTGCCCCGCTGTCTCGCAGGCGGCACCGGATAATCACCTTGCTTGTTAGCAACAGGTACAGCTAAGGCTAAATTAGTCCCCATTCCTAAAATCCAAGCAACTGCCAGAAAGACAATTTTAATTTCTGCTTTCATTGCTACCACCAATCCTTGAATGCGAGCTAATTACAATTTTATAATACCTGCCAGATCCCCGTCATTCCGGCATCCCACCTCCGACAGTTCCCGCAACTCATTAAGAATGTGTTATAAATATTGAGATTCATTAAGAAATATTGCTCAAATGCTCGTTTCCCCCTCCGGCGTCAGCAAACTCAAAGAATCTTTAAAAGAAAAAGTATTCTTTGGGAATGAGCCAACCCCCGAACTCATAGCCATCTTACTGATTTACTTCGTCCAAGGCATTCTCGGACTCGCCCGCTTAGCCGTCAGCTTCTTCCTCAAAGACGAACTCGGCATGAGTCCGGCAGAAGTCTCGGCAATGCTGGGCGTCGTCGCCCTACCTTGGATTATCAAACCCGTGTTCGGCTTCATGTCGGACGGCTTGCCGATATTCGGCTACCGCAGACGCCCTTACATCGTCCTCTCCGGGCTACTGGGAACGTCAGCATGGGTGAGCCTCGCAACAATTGTACACACGCCGCTTGCCGCTACAGGCGCGATCGCCCTGAGTTCTCTCTCCCTCGCCGTCAGCGACGTAATCGCCGACTCCCTGGTAGTCGAAAGGGCCAGAAAAGAATCCGTTACCGACGCCGGTTCCCTGCAATCCTTGTCTTGGGGCGCTGCAGCCCTCGGCGGACTAATTACCGCCTACCTCAGCGGTTCCCTGCTGCAACACTTCAGCACTCATACTATCTTTTTAATCACCGCATCTTTCCCGCTAATTGTATCAGCAACAGCTTGGTTAATTGCCGAAGAAAAAACCGACAAAAGAACCGACTTTGAAACTGTCAAAGACCAATTCAAACAACTACGGCAAGCTGTTACCCAAAAAACCATTTGGCTGCCCACAGCCTTTCTCTTCCTCTGGCAAGCCACCCCAAGCTCAGACTCCGCCTTCTTCTTTTTCACCACCAACGAATTAGGCTTTCAACCAGAATTTCTAGGGCGAGTCCGCCTCGTTACCAGCATTGCAGCCCTTGCCGGCATCTGGCTGTTTCAACGCTTCCTCAAAACAGTTCCATTTCGAGTAATTTTTGGCTGGTCAACAGTCATTGCGACTGCTTTGGGTATGACTACTTTATTATTAGTAACTCATGCCAACCGAGCTTTAGGAATTGACGATCAATGGTTCAGCATAGGAGACAGCCTGATCCTGACAGTAATCGGACAAATTGCTTATATGCCGGTGCTCGTACTCTCCGCCAGATTGTGTCCCCCAGGCGTCGAAGCAACTTTATTTGCCGTGTTGATGTCAGTTACCAACTTAGCAGGACTTATTTCCCACGAAGGCGGCGCACTTTTGACCCACTTGCTAGGAATTACCGATCGCAATTTCGATAACCTCTGGCTGCTAATTGTCATCACAAACCTCTCCACCCTTCTGCCGCTACCGTTCTTAAATTGGCTGCCCGCCGATAGTACAGAAAGCGCCGATCCAAATTCTCAAAAGTCTCTTCCCGTATTAGAACCAGAAATCGGCAGTTCCAAACCAGGCGGACAGCATTTCATGCCCGAATACTTTCCCGACTTAGTACCGACAGTAAGGTCACAAAGTCGCACCGCAGACAGCAAATAAAGGCAGGCACACAGGGATTTTGATAGAGATACACGGATGAATTTAACTGTGTTGCCTAACTCTCCGAATTTCCTTCTCTCTGCGCCCTCTGTGTTCTCTGCGGTTAAATCAAGAAAAGCTTATTATACCCATGCAAAAATTACAGATTTCCCAACCTCAAACAGCCGCCCAAAACGTATCATACGATCGCACAGACTGGCAGCGCGGCTACGAATCCCAACCCAACGAATCCGACTACTGGATTGACGACATAGAAGGCGAAATCCCCCCCGGCTTGCAAGGCACATTCTTTCGCAACGGGCCCGGATTATTGGATGTCAACGGCCAGCGCATCCACCACCCGTTTGACGGCGACGGGATGGTTTGTGCGATCGCAATATCCGAAGGCCGCGCCCATTTCCGCAACCGATTCGTCCGCACAGAAGGCTATCTAGCCGAACAAAAAGCCGGAAAAATCCTCCACCGAGGCGTTTTCGGCACACAGAAACCGGGGGGCCCGCTTGCCAACATCTTTGATGTCAAAATCAAAAACATTGCCAACACCAACATCATTTATTGGGGCGACAAACTGCTAGCACTTTGGGAAGCAGCACAGCCCTACAGACTCGACCCCCGCACCCTAGAAACACTCGGCTTAGACACCCTAGACGGCGTTTTACAACCCGGTGAAGCCTTCGCAGCCCACCCCAGAATTGAAAAAGGGAAAAATGGCAAAGGAGACAGATTAGTAAACTTTTCTGTCAAGCCCGGTTTGTCGAGTACAATTACCATTTACGAACTCGACGAAAGCGGCAAACTTTTGCAGCGTCACGCCCATGCAATACCGGGTTTTGCCTTCCTGCACGACATGGTAATTACCCCGAATTACTGCATATTCTTCCAAAATCCCGTCAGCTTCAATCCGCTGCTTTTCGTGTTAGGATTTCGGAGTGCCGCCCAGTGTATTCAATTTTCGCCAAACAAGCCAACGCAAGCAATTTTAATTCCCCGCAACGGCACTGACGAGGTGAAGATATTAGAAACCGAACCTTGTTTTGTGTTCCACCACTGCAACGCATGGGAAGAAGGAGACGAAGTTTTTGTGGATTCAGTTTGTTACGAATCATTTCCCACTGTAGAAGCAGACGGCGATTTTCGCGAGGTTGATTTTGAGAGCATTCCAGCGGGCGAATTGTGGCGGTTTAAGTTGAATTTGCAAGACAAAACCGTACAGCATCAAGTTGTTGAAACTCGGTGCTGCGAGTTTCCGACTCTGCATCCCAATAATGTCGGACAACCTTACCGATATCTTTACATCGGTGCTGCTGATGCTCCCACGGGAAATGCTCCTTTGCAAGCTATCCTCAAAATTGATTTCGTGACTGGTGAAAGGCAAATTTGGAGTGCGGCACCACGCGGTTTTGCGGGGGAACCGGTGTTTGTTACCCGTCCCGATGCTGTTGCGGAGGATGACGGCTGGCTGCTGGTTTTAATGTATGATGCAGCTAATCATCGATCGACCTTAGTGATTTTAGATGCTCGCGACATCACCAAAGGCCCTGTAGCGCGCTTGCATTTAAAACAGCACATTCCCTACGGTTTGCACGGCTGTTTTACACCAAATGTACTGCTTCCTATCGGTTCGTAGTTGCGCGTTGAGTCGCGTGGTTCTTGCGCCGCTCGCCACAGCCCGCCGGGGGTTGAAAACCCCCGGCTCACAGCGAAAGTCCTCGCTCAAGAGGACTAAAACCAACATTTATTATCGATCGAGTTTCTTCAGTCGGTTTTAACTGAGATGTTGCACCATTGTCAATAAGCCTTTTATGAACGGGCCCTAGAGCCCGTTCCACAAGAAAATCTAATCTTTGTAGAACAGGCCGGAAAGCCTGTTCTTGAGAATGGTGCAAGATGTGAGTTTTAACTGACTGTCTTCTATGAGCCAGGGGTTTAAACCCCTGGCGGACTGCGGAGACTGCGAGAAATACTAACAACACTTCAATACATAAAAATACCTAGTAAATGCAAACTGTCAACAAAATTCCTCTCCAAAAACTACTTATTTTAATTGGCACTATCGTCGTAATTTTTGCAATTATATTATCTATTTACTCTCACAATGCTAACGCCCAAGAGCCTTACAATTTATCTCCAGAAAGCGCTGTAGCGTCCAAAGGCTTGGTTGAGGTCAAAATGACGGTAATTGCAGTTGATCCCATTAAAAACGAATTAGAAGGCCGCTTGCAGTTTGAACTCAAAGGTATTTATAAAAAAGGGCCAACTTACCCGGCTCAAGACTTGTTAATGACAGTTAACGGCGCAAATGTACCGGATTCGGAAATTACCTTTAAAGAAGGCAAACCGATGATTGTCCCTGCATTGAAGTTTAACTTAGTCAAAGGAAAAATTAACAATTACCCGTTTGACAGCCACATTGCTAAAGTAGCTATTTCGATCGACCCGCTGCCTTCGATTGGTAAAAAGTTTGCTCCATTTGAACTGAATCCCGTGCCGCTGGAATTTAATTTCCATGCCGACGTTCCCGGTTTCGACATTAGTTATAAGCCGATGGAAGAGAATTCCTCTATCTTTATTTATATTGATGTTTCTGCAACTCGATCGCTCCCGGTAAAATTCTTTGCCTTAGTGATTATTATCATAATGTGGGTGCTGTCAATTATGGCGCTTTTGCTAGCATTAAAAGTTATGAAATCTGGCAAGTTGCCGGAAGTGGGAATGCTGAGCTGGACTGCTGTGATGCTATTTGCTTTTCCCGCTATTCGCAATGCTCAACCGGGAGTGCCTCCGGTGGGAACTGCCAGTGATTTTCTGTCGTTTTTTTGGACAGAAATTATAGTTGTGGTGGCTTTAGTTATTATTGGTAGCTGTTGGTTGAAGCGGTATCATCCGCCGATTGAATGATTTTAGATTTTAGATTTTAGCTGTGAAAAATTCCCCCCACAGATAAATCAGGGGGCTTGTACGCTGGATACTTTCAATTAACAGCCAACAGTCAACAGTTAACTACATTCAAAGATTCAATTTGTGACTTCCAAATTCTCAATATCCTTTGCAGGTACGCCCAAACCGCGCAAGATAGTAAAAGCAATAATTCGATATCCCGACGGATTGGGATGAACTCCATCTGCAGCTAACAAATTCAAAGTTTTGCCCGCGTGCTTTTGATAAGTGCCGATAACTTCCCGACAAGGCCCATTCAAATCGATAAACAAACACTGATTCTCTAACGCAATTTCTCGCATCGCGGCAATATACTCTTGCAACCTGCGATTTTCTGGGCCGTCGAGAATTTCGCCGATAGGAGTAGGAGAAAGCAGTACAACTCGAATTCCTGCGGCTTTTGCCGCCAGCACCATTTGAGTTATTTTCTCCCGATATTCTGCCAGTGGCACTCCCTTGGGCAACTTGCCTTGCGGATAAAACTGACGGTTTTGGAAGTCAAAGAAAGCGTGCCAAACGTCGTTGACTCCGACATTAATCATCACTAAATCTGGCTTTTGGTCGATCGCATCTTTCTGGAAGCGCGCTTGCATATCCGTCGCCTTGTTACCGGAGATTCCGGCGTTGACGATTTCGATTTTGCGATCGGGATAAAGGGCATTCAGATAGCGTTCCAGTAGCCAAACGTAACCTCCGGGGTATTTCCCTGCCTCGGTGATGCTGTCGCCCACAGTCACAATTTTGCGCCGGCCGGCGAGCACGTTCTGGATTTCTGGTGGTGGCGTTGCTTCGGATACGGATTCTTTAAACACGGGAATTAAGGAGTGAGGAATGTTGAAGGCGATAATAGCAGCAATTACGGCGATGGCAAGTTTGATTAAAACTTGCCTCAGCCGGGGTTTGGGACGGGGCGATTCCCTTCGGGATAGCTTTGCTTCACGCGAATTGGGAGACATTACGCAGATTCCTATTAAAAGTCTAACTCTTTATCTCTGCAATAATATTATCCATTTCAGGGTTTTTTGTCACTTATTTCAATAACTCAGTCCTGGACTAACAAAAACCTGGTTTGGACACCACATCCGAAGTTATAAGCCTTAAGGCAGAAACCTGGTTGTTGACAATCAAGCATCCAGGATACAAGCCCCCGGATTCATTCCGAAAGCAGACTCAGGATGGAAAAATAAAAAACCTGTATCCGATAAAGGAGCCCCCGAATTGATCCGTGGGGTCAATGCTTCAAATCTAAAATCTAAAATCTAAAATCTAAAATCGCGCAATCGATTGACCCCGCCTGCGTAAGTTGTACAGTGAAATTACTGAGCTTTTTGTCGCCCTCATCTGTCCGTGTAATTGCCATCACAAAAAAGTTCGCCAAATGTCACATGATTTCTGCTACTTACAGCACAACTTTAGAAGGTAATCGCGGTTTATAATATTGATATGTTCAGGAAACAAGTTTTCAGGCGAGGTTAAAGCAATGGTAGCAAATTCAAATTTTTTATATCCTCAAACTCGCTATTACGGTGAAGTAAAGCCAGAGAATTTGGTATTTAATGCGAATTTACAAGAGTTTTCTCAGCGAGTGGGTTACATCAGTTCCTTGACATCTAACGGTAAAATCTCTGTGGAACAGGCATTTACTCAAATACAAAAACTCTGGGAAGAGGTGGAAAACTCGAAAAAGCAGTTGGGAATTGGCGAAAATCCATTTTCAGCTTGAATACTTAGCGGTTGGCTTGGAAGTTGAGTTACGCGCCATTGATGCCGATCGATTAATCCACAGCTTAAGATGAAAAATGAAAAAGTACCTAGTGGCGATCGACCTTTTTGCCTATGAGTTCCGATTTAGTACCCCTCCTTCCCAAAGTATCAGTCGGCCGCCGCGCAGCGGCCTTCTGCATCGACGGAATCGCAGTTTGGCTGCCCAGTTTGCTTCTGGGCAATAATGCGATCGTCCAAAGCATATTTTTTGTCCTGCTGTGGCTGATCATGCGCGTAGCCATCGTCAGGAAAAACCAAGGTCAAAGTATCGGGCGCTGGGCTTTGGACATGAAAATTGCCGATACCAGATTCCTACGGACTCCCGGAGTGCAAGAACTGTGCAAGCGCGAGGCATTGCTGGGCATTTGCGCCGCCTTAGCCTTCGCAGGTATAGCTGGGCTCACCTCTACCAACGCCGCCGTCTTGCTGCTGATGCTGCCCCTGGCGATCGACTGTAGCGTTGCCCTCAACTCCGGCGAAAGGTTTCCCCAAGCTTTCCACGATCGCATCGGGGGGACGATGGTCGTCGGAACCCGCCGCGGCTACTCCCTCGACATCAAAGTTAGAAGATTGCTTGACCAAGTGCAGAGCAATGTGAGAAGATAATAAATTGTGTTTAAATTAGTCGAAATTTATTTAGAATTATGGCTAAAGGCGTCCGCATCATAATTACTCTAGAGTGTACTGAGTGCCGTACTAACGTAAGCAAACGCTCAAAAGGCGTGTCTCGGTACACCACCACCAAGAACCGTCGCAACACGACGGCGCGGCTGGAACTCAAAAAGTTCTGCCCCCATTGCAACAGGCACACTGCCCACAAAGAGATCAAGTAGTGATTAGTCATTAGTCCTTAGTCATCAGTCATCAGTTGTTGGCAATTGATATTGATCGGCGAAAAGCAGATAATTAACCAATGCTTTGCTGACGGCTAGCAACTAACGGCTAATAACTAAAAACTCACAATCAACAGTCAACAAACAACAGTCAACAAACAACAAACCATGACTTACTTTCGCCGGCGCGTTTCGCCCATCAAACCTGGAGACCCGATCGACTACAAAGATGTCGATTTGCTGAAAAAATACGTCACAGAACGCGGTAAAATTTTGCCCCGCCGGATTACTGGTTTGACGGCAAAACAGCAGCGAGACCTGACCAGAAGCATCAAAAGAGCAAGAATTGTAGCTTTGATGCCCTTCGTAAACCAAGAAGGTTAACAGGATTTGGGATTTTGGGTTTTAGATTTTGGACTGGGAATTAGGACTTGCGCGAAAACAACGTCTTTCTGTCATTAAGAGTGCAGCAAGAATGCAGCGAAATAATCGCGAAATAAGATTAAGAGTCGCAGCAGCGCAAGTCTTAATCACAAGTCAAAAGTTAAAAAAAAAAGCAATAATAAAGAACAACTTTTTAGATTTTAACTTTCACAATTGACCAGAAAAATTGCCAATATCCAAAATCTAAAATCGCAAGCTCGAAACTCGATAAGTGGCTACTGTAAAAATCCAAAATCTCAAATATAAAGCTGGCAAGTGGAGAAGGGAACGTTAGTAGAATTTAGAGTGCACGGCGACCGCCGTCTGGCAGTTGCCGATCGCCCCGACGGCAAGAAAAACTGGGTAGTAGTAGACGAAAACGGTCAACCGCACAGCATACCGCCCAAACAAATCAGCTACGAAGTAGTCGGAGAAACTTACAAACCCTCCGATATTCCCAAATTTCTCAAAGAAGTAGAAGCATACTCAGATCCGTCGAGTTTGGAAGTCGCTTGGGAACTTTTAGTCGGTGACGGAGAAACAGCAGATCCCGAATCCCTGGCAAAGCTGTTATTTTCTGAGAGTAGTGCGGCCCAGTGTTACGCGGCTTACTGTTTGCTATCAACAGACAAACTGTATTTTAAACAAAAGGGCGATCGCTACGAACCGCGATCGGCAGCCCAAGTAGCCGAAATCAAACACCAGCAAGAAGTAGAACAGCAGCGACACCAAGAATCCCAAGGATTTTGGGATCGAGTCAAACAGCGGCTGGCAGGGGAAAATGTAGATTGGGAAAATAGCGATCGAACTCGCCTCGACGCCCTAGAACGCTTTGCCCTCCTCGGAGAAGAAGCAACGCACCGCACCCCAGCCTTAGAAACTTTAGCCAGCTTACAACGATCCGAAAACCCCGAAGCAGCATTTGGCCTCCTAGTCGATCTCGGCCTCTGGAGTAACCACGAAAACCTGTTTTTGCGGCGCAGCCAAATTCCCCTACAATTCTCCGCAAAGGTATTAGAAGTGGCCCAACGCTGCCTAGAAAATCCCCCAACCGACTCGGACACAAATCGTCTCGATTTAACTCACCTCAAGGTTTACACGATCGACGACGAAAGCACCACCGAAATCGACGACGGCCTCAGCTTAGAATTCCTCGAAAACGGCCAGCAGCGGATCTGGATACACATCGCCGATCCCACCCGCTTGCTTTCCCCCGGAGACGAACTCGACCTCGAAGCCAGAAAGCGCACCACTACGGTTTACCTGCCCACGGGAATGATTCCCATGTTTCCCCCAGCTTTGGCAACCGGGCCGATGAGTTTAATTCAAGGCAAAGAGTGCAGCGCCCTAAGCTTCAGCGTCACCTTAGACGAAATCGGCGCGGCTCAAGATTACAGCATCCACATCAGCACCATAAAACCCACCTACCGCTTGACCTACGATGACGTAGACGAAATGCTAGAGTTGGGAATCGAAGCAGAACCAGAAATAGCAGCGATCGCACAAGCGGCAAAACTGCGGCAAAAATGGCGGGAAGCCCAAGGCGCAATCAGCATTTTCATGCCCGAATCCGTCATCAAAGTCAACGGCGACGACATCAAAATCCACGTCATCGACGACTCCACAGCCCGGATGCTAGTAGCCGAAATGATGATTTTAGCCGGCGAACTAGCCGCCCGCTACGGTCAAACTCACAGCCTACCCATACCCTACCGCTATCAGCCACAGCCCGAACTCCCTCCCGATGAAGAACTGCTGGCCGTGCCTGCAGGCCCCGCCCGCGCTTGCGCCGTGCGTCGGTGTATGCCCCGCAGCGAAATGGGCCTCACCCCCGGACGCCACGCAGGCTTGGGTTTGGAATTATACACTCAAGTTACTTCCCCGATCCGCCGCTATACCGATTTGCTGACTCACTTCCAAATCAAAGCCCACCTGCGGGGCGAACCACTGCCTTTTTCCGCTGAAGAAATACAGGACATTGTGATGTGTCTCGGCACCGCAGTTAAAGAAGCATCCACTGTTGAACGCCAAACTAACCGCTATTGGGGATTGGAATATTTGCGGCGCAACCCCGATGAAGTTTGGGAAGCTTTAATGCTGCGCTGGCTGAGGGAAGACAGCAATCTCGGATTGATTTTATTGGAAGATTTGGGTTTAGAATTGGCAATGCGATTTGGTCGATCGGTGGCAATAGGCGATCGGCTAGAAGTCAAAGTCACCCACTGCGATCCGCGATCGGATGTCATTAACTTCCAAGAAATGATATTTGAAGCGGCACAATAGGATTTTAGACTTGAGATTTTAAATTTGGGATTTCCAAAATCTTAGTGACAGGAATTGTGCGTTTGTGGCTATAAACCAATATGCTTGGGTTAGTCATCTCAGAGGAATTTCATCTCAGGAATTTAGGGGAGTTTACTCTTCAACCCGCGCAGGCGGGTTTTGTTTCTGTAGGGGCGGTTTCAACCGCCGTCTTAACTAAAATCTAAAATCTCAAACCGCCAAATGCCCAATTCAATTAGCCAAGTTCAGCCGCCGCTGGAATTCATACCCCCAGCCTACAACCCTCTAGTGATGCAAGGTTGTAAGCAAATACTCCCCTGGTGGCTGCGATTTCGGACGAGTATCAGCCACGTTCAAGCCGAAAACGTCGAAACCCTCGCCGAACTATTCCACCAATTTCAAAATCAGAAAGTTCGCTTCTTGCTAGCCTTCCGCCACCCCAACTCAGACGATCCCTACTGTTTGGGACAACTAATTTGGAAACTCGTTCCCCAGGCGGCGCGGGCCAAAGGCATTCCCCTGCAATTCCCGGTACATTCCCACTTTATCTACGATCGCGGCATTCCCCTGTGGGCCGGTGCGGGAGTCGGCTGGTTGTATTCCCAACTCGGTGGCACTCCGATCGTTCGCGGTAAGATCGATCGCGCCGGATTGCGATCGGCCCGCAATTTATTTGCCAACAGCCAATTCCCGATCGCCGCCGCCCCAGAAGGCGCTACCAACGGTCACAATGAAATAGTTAGTCCCCTCGAACCGGGAATTGCTCAAATGGGCTTCTGGTGTGTTGAAGATTTGCTAAAAGCCGGACGCACTGAAAAAGTTTTAATTGTGCCGATCGGCATTCAATACCGCTATATCAATCCACCTTGGCAACCCCTAGAAAAACTTTTAACTCAATTAGAAATTGATTGCGGACTGCCACCCTTAGAACGCACCGATATCGCAACTTTAGACACTGCCAATCCCGATTCCGAAAACCCAAATCACAAATTCCAATACCTGCGCCTGATTCGACTTGGCGGTCATTTGCTAGCAGTAATGGAAGAGTTTTACAGCCGTTTTTATCATAAAACTTTACAGCCTGAAACCTCTATTTTAACATCATTATCCCTCCCCAACAAAACGGGAAATGATTCTGGCAATGAAGTAATGATCGCTCGACTGAAAGCACTGTTAGACGTGGCCTTGCAAGTAGCAGAAGAATATTTTAACTTAAAACCCAAAGGCAGTTTAATAGACCGCTGCCGCCGTCTGGAACAAGCAGGCTGGGACTATATTTATCGAGAAGATATCAAAAATATTGCAGCACTTTCTCCCTTAGAAAGAGGATTAGCCGATCGCCTCGCTGAAGAAGCAAGTCTTCGGATGTGGCACATGAGACTTGTAGAAAGTTTCGTTTCCGTCACGGGCAGATATGTCGCAGAACAACTGACAGCAGAACGTTTGGCAGAAACAACTTTACTGCTGTGGGACGTACTGGCTCGCATCAAAGGGGGAAATCCTTTCGGCAGACCGAAGTTGGGCAAACAGCAGGTACAAATGACCGTGGGCGAACCCATATCAGTGAGCGATCGTTGGGATCGATATCAAACCAGCCGCAGGTTAGCAGTTGCCGAACTCACTCAAGACTTGCAATCAGCTTTAGAAGCAATGATTAAATCGTGAACAAACCTGACTGTCAAATGAGTACAGTTAGACCGCAGGCTTCTTTTTCCTTTTTTTTCTCATGCTTTTTATAGTGAGGTAGTTCCACCCCCACTTGCTAATATATTATCAGAGTATTTCCAGATTATCAAGGGATATACAGAAATAATTGTCGGTTTGGGTACCTACACCCGACGAGCCTTTCATCCCAAGGAGTAATTCCCAACGGGGTACTTCGCGCAGCGCTCAGATTAATCCCCTTTAAATATACGCCCGGGACTTCCCGGCTGGTAGTTAATTACTCAGATAAACAAGAGCTTCTAGGGAAGAAGGAATATATATTTTTCTTCACTACTTTTTTTTGTCGTGAATTATAAACAGATTGTTATAGACTTTGGGAATAGGTCTCATGAACCGCAAACCCTCGCTCGACAATGAACCAATAAAAATTAGCGATGACTAACAAACCTATCGATTTGTCTACTAACTCAATTAAAGTAAAACTGCTGAATAATTTAGCGCAGGAATTGCTCACACCGCTCACTTCTGTCCTCGGCATGGCAAGCGTGTTGAAACAAGAAATTTATGGCCCCTTAACGAGCAAGCAAAAAGAATATATTGACGTGATCCAAGACAGCAGCCGCTCTTTGCGATCGCTAGTTGAAGAAATTTTGGAACTGGCAGAACTAGATGATTCCGCTTTCACCTTGAAGCGAACCGCAGTCGATATAGAAACTTTGTGCCAGCAGGTTGTGACAATCCTGTCGTCGGCGACAAGTAGACGAGAGCAAGAAATTAATTTGTCGATGGGGCCCGGAGCGCGCATCTGGTTGGTAGATAAAGATAAGGTTCAGCAAATGCTGCACCACTTAATTTTTAGCATTATTCAATCTGCTGGGGCAGGCAGCGTGATTCGAGTCCACGTTTCTCGGAAAGAAGAGGGTATCAACATCGGAGTTTGGGTTTTTCATCCTTGGTTAGGGGAAAGTTTGCCCCATGCTAAACTCTACACCGACTACTTGTTGAAGGTCGGATCGGGTAGCGGTTCGCCATCGAACTCCGAAACCGACTCTCCCGGAGAACCGCAACTCCCGACACAGGGTTCGCAGCGATTAACGCTGGCGTTTTCTGAGTTGGCGGCTTTGGCGGCGCAGAATGCAGAGGATAGTGCACCAGTGTTAGCTGGTTACGGGGCGCGCGAACGCTTGGGGCTGCTGCTTTGCTGCCAATTGGTGGAAATTCAAGGCGGCCAACTCTCGATTCAAGGAACCCCGGAATCTGGATATCGCTACGTGCTCTGGCTGCCTTGCACAAATGCTACGGAATTGTTGGAAGGATGAAGTTAGTTGACAGTTGGCAGTTGGCAGTTGGCAGTTGGCAGTTGGCAGTTGGCAGTTGGCAGTTGGCAGTTGGCAGTTGGCAGTTGGCAGTTGG
>NZ_JAUBTV010000004.1:150845-164577 GCF_036705145.1 Microcoleus sp. B5-D4
CAGTTGTTAGAAATAACAATTACCTTTTTCCCAATGCCCAATGCCCGATGCCCAATGCCCGATGCCCGATGCCCGATGCCCAATGCCCGATGCCCAATGCCCGATTACTAAGTACAAATCTAAAATAGCAATGAATTCAGTTTGGCAACAGTTAACTCTGGCAAATTTGCCGCTCTCTCAGTGGCAAAGTAGAAGTTATTTATTCAATTTGGCGATCGGCTCTTTACGCAGTTGGCGGCAGAGTAGCTGGCTGATGCAGTGGGCCGAACCCTTGGGTTTTGTTTTGCTGGCCTTGACTTTCGGTTTGGCACCGTTTGTAAACAATGCCTTGGTGGGGGTGTTGATGGCGGCTAGCGCTGCATTTTGGGTGCTGCTGACTGTTTCGGACGATCGCGAGATCCCCTTCACGCCGATTCACTTGCTGGTAATGCTGTACTGGGGCATTGCCACCGTCGCAACGGCGATGTCGCCAGTGAAAGTCGCCGCTGCTACTGGTTGGAGCAAGCTAACGCTGTATTTGCTGTTTTTTGCGCTGATGGCTCGGATATTGCGAGATCCCCGTTGGCGATCGTGGTTAATTGCCGTATTTTTGAACGTCTCTTTAATTGTCAGTTTCTACGGCGTGCGGCAGTGGATTGACAAAGTGCCGCCCTTAGCTACTTGGAACGATCCGACTTCTACTCAAGCCAATGTCACGCGAGTTTACAGCTTTCTGGGGAATCCTAACTTGCTTGGTTCCTATTTGCTGCCAGCCATTGCATTGAGCGCCGCCGCACTTTTTGTGTGGAAAGGATGGGGAACAAAAATTTTAGCATTGACCATGCTGGTGGTGAATTGCGCGTGTTTGCGCTACACCGATAGCCGGGGTGCTTGGATCGGTTTTGTGGCTCTACTTGTGGTATTTTTAGTGCTGGTGTGGTACTGGTACAGCCCTTTGATGCCTCGGTTCTGGCGAACTTGGGCGCTGCCGTTAGGGTTAGGAGGTTTGGCTGGGGCGTTAATTTTAGGAGTGGCTTTAGTGGAGCCTCTGCGCGATCGAGTTTCGAGTATGTTTATCGGCCGAGGTGACAGCAGCAACAATTTTCGGATTAATGTTTGGACGGCGGTGATTGACATGATTCGCGATCGACCAATTCTCGGCATTGGGCCCGGAAACACTGCTTTTAATAAAGTTTATCCGCTTTATATGAGGCCGAGATTCACTGCTTTGAGCGCTTATTCCGTGCTGCTGGAAATTGCGGTGGAAACCGGTTTTATCGGTTTAATGTGTTTCCTTTGGCTGATGACTGTCACCGTCAATCAAGGTTTGTTGCAGATCAAAAATCTGCGGGATGCACAATTTAACATCTCTAATTTAGACGAAGAATCCCGAAATCAAAAATCTAAAATCCAAAATCTAAAATCGAATCACGGGTTTTGGTTGATTGGGGCGATCGCAACTTTAGCCGGCATGATGGCCCACGGTTTTGTCGATACAGTTTGGTACAGGCCCGAAGTTAATATGCTTTGGTGGTTGATGGTGGCGATTATTGCTAGTTTTTACAGCAACTCGCACCAGCAGCAAGATTCAGCTTTGACGCAGGGCGAGTAGATAGAATTGCTGGCGGGGTTTTATCCCCGCCTGGTGGCAGGGCGGTTTCATTCTCAGGGAAATCATCGTTTTGTAGGGGTAGTGCCTTTCTTTGCCTACCCCCTCGACGAATGATGAAATCGATGTTTCAAATGTCGGGGTTCTTCACGAGGGTTTCCCCCTAGGTCGAATGAAACAGCCCTGCGCCCGGTGTGGATTCCAGCAATAGCCGATACAGCAATGATTAAGAGTTATATCAGTGCAAAAAAAGAATGCAGCTTTATGCAAGCTGCAAACCCTTATCGCCATAAGTTATTTCCAATTCTTCAATTCTTAATCTCAAATCTCAAATGCTATAAGGTGCGGACGGCGCACCCTGTATACTACTACTACTACATACTACATACCTGTTGCTGTAAAGTGGTGATGATACACTCTACAAAATTTATTGAAAATAACTCTTATTCTTCGCTCTCCGAAGGCATGATGAATCTGGGACACGGATAAGAACGACCTCTATCTGTGCACCGCCGCCAGGTCGATTGATTGGAGTCGAACGGCGTTTCGACTGATTCATTAACGGCAGGGTTAACAGTCGAAGGAGTTGGGAGTGCTGTTGAGGCTTGACTTAGCTCCAGTACCGTTATAATTGCCAGTATGGTTGATGAAAACAAAACTGTGCGTTTCATTTATTTGTTTTTTCCTCGTTTAATCGTTGACGTGCCATCCCTATCCATATATCCTCATCGAATTCTTGAGAATCCGCATACTTTAGACAAATTTTCCACTGCGGTAGCGCTGCCTTAGTATTTTTCATCTTTTCTAGGACTTGCGCTTTTAAGCAGTAAGTTGCTGGCCCTTCACTATCAAGTTTAATCGCTGCATCCAGATGTTGCAATGCCTCTGAATATCGACCCTGTTCCAGGCGAGCCCATCCCAAGTTTTTGAGTAAAGAATATTTTACTCGATCGTCCTCAGCTAATTTCAAACCTTGCCACAGGAAGTGAACGGCAGCCGGATAGTTTTTTTTATCGACTATATATAACCTAGCCAGGTTGCTGTAAGCAGCAGGCAGACCGAGTTTTGCAGCTTGCAGATATTTTGCTCTGGCGCACTCTAAATCTTGCACCTCTTCGCAAAGCCATCCTAAATTGTAAAGAGCTGTTCGGCTTTTTGGATCTACCCTGAGCGCTAACTCATATGCTTGTTGAGTATCAGCCAATCGATTGGCTTTGTAGTTTTCAAATGCCATATTATTAAAAAAAGATGCCAGTTCCGGCCGCCCAATTTTCCAGCCGCCAAAGCCTACTGCTAGGATCAGCAAGAAGGCTCCCCACTTCGAGTTGTGATGGTTTTTTGCTGGCTCTTTCATGGCATTGAAAATGTTAGCTAATGGTGTCATTTTTAGCATTTTTTAACTTGAGAGTTGAGCGATATTTTTTTTGCCAGATTTAATTGCCACCCTAATGGCCTCATAATCTTACGAAATGACTCAGGTTTGAGCCCATTTCTCATAAGAGTTTGTCAGTCCACAGCCGAATGCTTGGGTAATTTTCCCACTAGCCAGAGGTATTCGAGCATAGGTTAATCATTCATGAGACTCCACAAGCCATCCGGATATTTTCAGGAAAAAGAAGCGGCAAGCAGCAAGAAGGTAGAACTGTTGCCATTGCCTAAGTAATAATACTTACTCAGCGGTCAGTCGATCGACAGTATGCGACTGTATGAGGAGCAATTGCTAGGATGATATTTTCCTAGACTTGTAGGTAATACTCATAACAATTGGTGTAGACTGAAGTAGCCTGCATAAAACCATCAGTAATGATGACTTGGACTTTCTCTCACTTCTCTCAAGCTTTCGCTTGAGAGCATCTCTGTAATCCTTGCGGTTCGAGGTTGGTCAAAACCAGTGAAGAATACACCTCCTTGATTTGTGCAAAATACGGTTAGAGCCATAAAAGTTAGGTGGCTCTAAAATTTTTCACTGCCCCAACTGTGGTTAGAAAACACCCAGTTTGAGTAGCGCTTTAGGGATTTTCCTTAAAGCTTTGTGGGATACCACCATGCTCTGGGACCTGTCTGATGAGTGTGCTATATTCGGATTCTCTCAGGTTGTCGGAGATTGTCTGGATTAAAAGTATCAGATAAGATATAGCCTTTCTCAGTAACATGAGGTGTTCTGGGGCATAGGGCATAGCGCATTGGGCATTGGGCATAGGCATAGGACAAAGCCCCCATACCTCACCACGCTTGAGAAGCGCTATAACTCTAATTATGTTTGTAGTGACCACGAAAGCCCTCAAAATTCTCAACGGGGGATATCAAACAATTTTATGATGGGTAATTAACCGAACTAGATTTAAAATAATCAATCACTAATCAGCAATTACCAATCATTAATCACTAATGACTCCTGAGTAATAAACATCTCCATAAATTAACTTTCAACCTTCGAGTAGCAAAGATTTTAGTTGATTTTTCGGAGATGTCTAATGACTAATGACTGATGACTAATAACTAATGACTGGGGAATTGTTGACTGTTGACTGGGGAATTGATGACTAATGACTAATGACTGTTGACTAATGACTAATGACTACTGACTACTGACTAATGACTAATGACTGTTGACTAATGACTAATGACTAATGACTGTTGACTAATGACTAATGACTAATGACTAATGACTAATGACTAATGACTAATGACTAATGACTAATGACTAAAATTGTTTCATCGCTCTTTCCATATCCCGCTTATCTTCGCGTTTCTTCAAATCTTCGCGCTTGTCGTACAGTTTTTTCCCTTTACCCAAACCGATATCTAATTTTACCCAGCCGCCTTTCAAATACATTTTTAACGGCACTAAAGTCAAGCCTTTTTCTTCCACTTTGCCGATTAATTTGCGAATTTCCTGCTTGTGCATCAGCAATTTACGGGTGCGGCGGGGTTCGTGATTAAAATAGTTGCTAGCACTTCTCCAAGGCGAAATGTGAACGTTGATGAGCCACAGTTCGCCGTTCCGAACTAAACCATATCCGTCCCGCAAATTGGCTTTTCCTTCCCGAATAGATTTGACTTCGGTTCCCTTCAACTCGATTCCCACTTGGTATGTCTCTATAATTTCATAGAGATGGCGCGCTTGTCGGTTATCGCTAACAATTTTGTATCCTGGACTTTTTTCGCTCATTTTTACCTCCGATAAAATTAATTATTATAACGGTAGCTTCTCTGTAGAGAAAATCGAAGCTTGACAAAACTTAAATAATCGGTCTAGACATTACCAATTTGGCTGAGCTAAGATGTCACCAACGTGAATGTCAAGCGGTATCATGCAGCGCACCAATATCACTGATTCTGCAATTCCAGATTCTGTTACTCCTCATCCTGCGGTTAATTTGGTTTGGCTGGCTCCTTTTTTGCTGGCGCTTGCTTGGTTTTGGGCCAATATCTCGGCTGTTAAGTGGCTGTTATCCTCGTTTGTTGAGATACCCACACTGTACAAGATAGTAATTGGCTTTCTGATTGTAGCATTAGTAGTGCGATCGACGGGGAACTCCGTTAGCGCATCCCTCGAAGAGGATCGTCCGCCGGGATTTTCGCCCAATTTCGTTTTGAGGCGAGATCCGCTGCTATTGATGTTGGGTGCGGGTATTTGCTCGATCGCCCTTCAGTGCATAATTGATATCAAACAAATTACTGTCCTGCTATTTATCCTCGGAACTTACGGGCTGTGCGGCTTACTGGTGAAGCCGAACTTTTGGCGAAAAAACTTACCAGTTGCGGGCTTGCTGGCTTGTATTTTACCATTCAACAGTCAGTTTAATAGCGCATTAGGTTTGCCAGCGCGAGTGCTCACTGCTCAGGTAGTAGAACAGTTGCTCTCCCTGCTGCACATTGGGGCTATTTCTTCTTACGATATTATCGTTTTGGAAAACGGCATCGCTCATGTGGACGTGCCTTGTAGCGGCATTAAAACCCTCTTAGTGGGAACGCTCTTTTTGCTAGCTGCTACCTGGCTGGAAGCGCGTAAATTGAGCTTAAGATGGCTAGCAGTCGGCGCTGCTAATCTCTTAATGTTGGTGTGTGCTAACACTGCGCGGGTTGGCGTGTTAGTCCTGGTTTCAGAAGTTTTTCAACAGCCAAACATAGCACAAATTATGCACGTTCCTCTGGGAATTGTCGGTTTAGTATGTGCTTGTTTTGTGACGTGGTTAATGCTGCAACGAGTACCGAAATTTCAGCCAGAAAAAACCAGCGGTATTTCTGCAAAACCAAACTCAGAAATTCTGCAAAATCACCCTTTAGCCAAACCCGGAATAATTGCAGCAGTCACTGTTTTGGCAGTAATGGCTCAACTGTCTCACGTAGAAACGCCAAAAATGGCGATCGCCTCTTTAACATTACCTGAATACATTAAATCAGAGTCTATTCCCCTCAATCCTAGCGAACAAAAATTCTTTGGCAACTATCCAGACACGCAAACACAAAAAATCAGATTTGTCGCCGGCAACTTGCGCGGTTCCATGCTCACAGTAGCCAGCACATCTTGGCAAACTTATCACGCCCCCGAGTTGTGTTTTGTAGCCAGCGGAATTCCCGTCAATCGCATAGAAAAAAAACAGCTAACTCCTTCAGTAACAGCGCGCTGGCTGTCTCTCAAAAACAACCAATTATCAGCAGCATACTGGCTGCAATCTGCACAGCTAACTACAGATAACTTCATGTCCCGTATCGGCAGCGACCTCACCCACAAAAATCACAATTGGGTGCTAGTTTCCATTTTATTTGACAGTTCGTTACAAGCCGAAAATCAGGAAGTAAAAGAGTTTGCGAGTAATGTATACACTACCGTTAAACAAAGCTTACAAGGAGAAATAAATGAAAATCAAACAGGTATTTGATGGAATTTTTAAAACAATATTTTGGGTTTGGAATTTGACATTTTTATCGATTGTTTACTTGGGAATTTTGCCTCTTATAGGAGTGCCATTAATTAAGGCGACAATCGATGGCATCATCCCGCTAGAGTTTTCTTTGACGATGGCAGCTACGATCGCAGTACCCACTGTATGTACTGTAATAGGGGCTAGGCGTTTTCGCAAGCAACCCCTACAGCTAATGCGTTGGTTTTACGGCGTAGAAGCACCGCTATTTTTGCTTTGTTTGCTGCGCTTGTTCCTGCTACGAGAACTCACCCCAGCTAGTTCTCAAATCATCGCTACTATTGCTTTGTGCATAGCAGCATTTTCAGTGGAAATGCTGTACGGATATCTGGGTAAAAGAGAAAATGTGCAAAATATTTTCGATTCCCAGAATTCCCCTAATCAACAACCTCGTTTTTTCAGGTTAATCGGAGAAAAGCGAAGTGCGTGGCTGCAATTAGGATGTCACAGTTTAATGGTAGTAGTTGGCATTTGGGCGGCAACATTGCTGCTTTATTACGCTGTACCTGTGGCATTGTATACACTTTATGGATTCTTATTTTTCGTCATTCAATTTTTCAAGTTTACATGGGTCTCACCATTTCTGGAGATGTTTAGATACGGGGCGTGGGCCTCGGCTTTAATTTGGATACCGCTATCGTTTATATTGTTTGGTTTAACCTGTAGCTTATTCGTTGTCATGCCTTCGCTGTACGGCTTTCTCTACATTCATTCCGGGCGGAAAATATGGCAGAGTTTTGCTGCACAATACGGGAAAAATAAAGCGCTAATGGGAAGTTTGGGAGTCATAGCAGCTTGGCTGGCTATTTTCTCCGCTTTGCAGCAGCAGCCACAAGTCGCAGCGCTGAAAATGCTGGCGACTCCCCCCGCAAATGACACGGTTCGCCAAACTTTATTAGCCAAGTCTGATATGATTCGATCGGGCTTAGTTAACGCTTATTTGTCCCCTTACCGCTACCTCAGCACTGTAGGAGAAAACAACCACATTTATGAGTTATACAAAAATAGTTGGATTTTCCCTGACGGAGCGGCTCAAACTTTGCAGAACAGCTATAATTTTTTAATGTCGCCGTTTTTGTATCAAGGCTCTAGTGCTGATGTGGAAAAAGCCGAAAAACTCTACGGCGAATTCTTCGATACGCAACTGCAAAAAGGCGATACAGAAGCAGTAAAACACGCGGTACAGTCAACATCAAACCGGGAAGAAGCTAAAGCTGGTTTGCTGAATGTCAATCAAGAAAAAGTATGGTTGCAGTCGCAAGAAGTGACAGTCAAAGAAAACGGCGACTGGGCTGACGTTCAACTCTACGAAGTTTACAAAAATCAAACGCCGAACTTGCAAGAAGTATTCTACTACTTTTCGCTGCCGGAAAGCGCCGCAGTTACAGGAGTTTGGCTGGGAGATACTGGCGATTTAAACAAACGTTTTGTATTTACGGTATCGCCTAGAGGTGCCGCCCAACAAGTCTACAATCAACAGGTAGTAGAAAGAGTCGATCCGGCTTTGCTAGAACAAATTGGCCCCAAACAATACCGCTTGCGGGCTTTTCCAATCCCAGCAAAACGAGAATTTACCCCAACTGGCGGGCCAACGGAAATGCACCTGTGGCTTACTTACAAAGTCATGCGCCAGCCCCAGGGTTGGGCTATGCCTGTTTTGGCTGAGAAACGCAACATTTTTTGGAACCAAAATACTCGGCGCACGATCGCCGGGAAAGATGTAAAATACAGCGGTAAAGAAGCAAGAGAAACTTGGCTGCCACCCTTTTTGCCCGCAGCCGCACAGCAACCGCTAACAGCGCAGCAGGCGATTCTACCGCGAGGAAATATCATTTCTGCTAAGCCGCTGGCTGATGCAAATTACTCGCTACCGCAAGGCAAGAAATTTGCAGTTATTCTCGATACTTCCCGTAGCATGGCGGCGGAAAGTAAGGAAGTAAAAGAGACTTTTGAATGGTTGAAAGCTAATGCAGCAGGCAAAAATGGTGTTGATTTGTATATCGCCAGCGCTGCGGGAATGCCACCTAAGTTTGTGGAAGATTTACGCAATTTCGATGCGGCAAAGGTGACATTTTACGGTACAATCCAGCTCAAAGATATGCTGCAACAGTTTGCACAGTTGCAGGGCGATAAAAGTTACGATACTGTATTTTTGGTGAGCGATCGCCACAGTTACGAATTGTCGGACGATCGCAAACTTAAACTTTCCATCTCTTCACCCCTATGGACAGTGCATTTGGGAGGTTTGCCCCCCGGCTACGACGACGCAACTTTAAAGGTCATTCAAGATAGCGGCGGCGGAGTTTCTACAGATATGAAAGAGGCGATGCAGCGAGTAGCAACGACAGCAGCTTCGGGCCAATCTACTGTTAGCGTTGTTGACGGCTATGCTTGGAGTTATGCCAAAAATTCCAAATCAGAAAAGACACTCAAATCGGGGGCTGTTACAGAGCTAAAAGATACCGGGAATGAAGGTTTTAAACCGATAGCTGCGCGGCAGTTGATAACTGCACTTAGCAAGCAGAAAAATTCAAATCAATTGACGCAACTGGATGCGATGCACGCAGTAGCTAAAAATTTCAAAGTTGTGACGCCTTATTCTTCGATGATTGTGTTAGTTAATGACGCGCAAAGGGAGCAGCTAAAAGCAGCGGAAGCTAAGAGCGATCGATTTGACAGAGAGGTAGAATCGGGTAAGGAACAGTTGAGTAAGCCGAATAATCCTCTGAATGTTTCGGGGGTTCCTGAACCGGAAGAATGGCTACTGTTGACGGTAGGTGCGATCGGGCTTTTGGCAGTTTTTCTCCGTCAGCGGCGCGCGAAAACGGTATAAAGTACACATGGGCGCAGAAACCGGGTTTTTTACCTAATTTAGGGTGTGTAACAAAGTATTTCGTAAAAAACCCGGTTTCTTTGTCGGAGTCCGTAAGTCCTGACTAATTTATTTCTACAAAAACTCGATCGCCCTCAATCTTTACCGGATAAGATTCCAGGGAATCGGCGGGTGCATTCAAACATTTACCCGTATCTAATTTGTACTGATATTTGTGAAACGGACAGGTAATGATACCGCCGCTTACCTTACCCATGTCGATCGGATATTCTAAATGAGTGCAAGCATTGCGGTAACAAGTGACATTCATGCCTTGACGATTCAAAATCAGCGAAGTACCCTCAACTTTTACCTTCAAAATATCCCATTCGGGAACTTGATTCAGCCCTGTTATCTCTACCCACATATAATCTTTCTCGGTTTAAATAAATTATTGCCAATTAATGCGCGATCGCCCGAAAGGCATAGTGAACAACGAGCGATCGCGGTCTAATTCTAACGCCAACACCTCTTAAAGTCTGAATAGACTGTACAAGCTGTTGGCGGTAATTCACGCCCGCAAAGAATGTTATATCACCCCTATAGCCGCAGGTAACGCATGAGAATGCTCATAACTTCACCGGGCTTTTGGGCAGGTTGCAGCGGGCTCCACTCGCTGACAGAGGCAAAACCCAAACAGTAAAGGATGTGAATGATGCTCCTCACCGCTTTGGGAGAACCTATCAGCAGGATTTTGACGGGTTCTCGATCGGGTGGCGGAGGCTCTGCTACAGGTACTGTCTGTGTAGCAGTATCGGTTGCTGGGGGATTGGCAAGGAAGTTTTTCGACATAAGCGTTTTTTGTGTTCGCAGTGAACGATTGTGTTGCCTATAAGCAACACAATCATTCTATCCTCAATGTTGCCTAGAAGCAACATTTACGAAGAGATCGCCCTCTGAGACAATCTGAGGCATGGCAAAAGCAGGCAAAGCACTCAAGCAGGTGCTGGAAACTTATAACATCAGTCAAAATCGCTTGGCTGTGACAATGGGCGTAGCACGTTCCAACATTCATCGTTGGGTCAATGAAAGTAGAGATCCCGTAGCAGAGGCAGTGTTGGACATTCGGAAAGCACTATGGCAAATTAACCCCGATGCCGCAGGGGAGTTCATTCGTTTGTATTTAGATGATTTGGAGGAAAAACTCGAAGAGTAATAATGTCCACAATCTTTACTTAGCTGTGAGCTTCTGAGAACATAGAAGGCATGAGTAAGGCAGGAAAGGCGCTGAAGCAGGTTTTAGAAACCTATGGCATCAGTCAAAATCAATTGGCAGCGATTATGGGCATTGGACGATCGAGCATTAACCGTTGGGTTAACGAGAATAGAGATCCGGCATCTCAAGCGGTTCTAGAGATTCGCAAGGGATTACAGCAAATTAATCCCGATGCAGCAGGGGATTTTATTCGTTTGTATTTAGATGATTTGGAGGAAAAACTCGAAGAGTAATAATATGGGCGATCGGGCGATCGTCTCCCATGCCACCTATGCTTAAAATAGACTCAACAAATAGCTGACAATATATAATCTTTCTGGCTTTAAATAAATTCTCACAAACTAATTGGCGATCGCCCTCGAATGCAGCAAGGGCGATCGGTGCGACACTCTCCACACCTGAGAACCTAACCGTTTTCCTCGCCATTTCCCAGGTACAACCTGACGAATTCATCAGCCGCCTGCCGATTGAATGTCTGCAACGCTTGCTTAATCGCAAATACCGCCTCGGCAGATGGGTCTCGTTCTTCGCTCACCCAACGGCTAACGTTTGAGCGATCGATTTCCATCTTTGCCGCCAATTGATATTGACTGATATCGTATGCCTCTAATATTTTTTTGAGGGCTTTACCTGCTCTTCCCATGCTCCCGATTGTGTCAGAGAGTCACCCTCCTGTAAACGTTGCTGATTGTCACAAAGTGCGGTAAACTTTGTACATTAAGTGCGATCGTTTTTTCCCTCTCAATTTAATTGTATGGTTCGTCAAATACCGGAGTTTGGCTGGGGCGATCGCCTAGCCCGCCGCCAACCAGCGTAAACTTACGCATATAGGGAGACCTGTACCCTAAAACAATATCCGACTTGGGTACTCCGACTTCAATTAACTCATTAGCAATTCCTACTTCAGTTCCATCTCGCTGAATCCAAATCTTGTCCTCTTTAATATCGATGTGAATAACGCAACCATAAACTCGTCTTTCTCCACGCCATCCCACATGAAACATCAAATAGCGATCGCGTTTGATGTCACAAGCAATTTCAGTTTCTATCTCCCCATCGTCCGAACCGCAGCTAGAGTGTTTTTCAATGATTGATTGAATTAGCTCTCTATACTTTTCTATTTCCATATAACGATCGCCTCTCTCGCAGGATTAAACACAATCAAGTTTAATTGCATCCGCGTCACTGACATTCGAGCTAAACGCCGAGTAAAAAACTCTTCATAAATATCTTCTGGAATTGCCAAATAAAGAAGTCTATCCGGTTCTGACTCTTCCAAAACCACTTTATAATTCCAGGCTTGACCTATAGCCTCGTGAAACTGATTTATCAATGACAGACCTAAAAAACACTTAATTTCTACTGCTATCTTCTGTCCGTACTTTTCGGCTCCTAACAAATTATTTTCAGCCCCTAAGTCCACATAAAGCTTATCTTCGTCTACTTTGAGGTACAAAGGATCGTGGGTAATAGTCCACCCTTCCTTTTCCAAAGCTGAACATACAGAGGCATGAAAGATATCCTTGGCCGACATAGATTTTGATAAATCATGTTACTCGCTCCCATTATATCATCTTTTACGGCTGTGCCAGACAAACGGGCGATCGCATTTTGAATTAAGTGCGATCGTTTCTTCCTCCTCCATTTAATTGTAAGGCTCATGAAATACCAGAGTCTGGCTGGTGCGATCGCCTCAATATTTGACGATCGGCCTCAAACATACTATTCAGCTTCCCCCTACGGATGAATCTGACTCAAAATCACTCTCAACCGATCGTAATCATCCTTCAACAAAACACTCAAACTCCTCCCCGCTTCCACCAACCAAGATCGATCGCGCATCCGCAACTGATAAATCTCCCGAATCGCCGCCGCCGTCAGCGCATCCACCGGCGCATTAGCCACCCCCAGCAGCGTCCTCAAAAAATCCAACTGCACCGTAAAATCAATCACCTCATCCGGTTCGCAGCGATAAACCGCCTGGTGAATTTGCGGCGGGCGCGGCGGCAAATACTGATAAATTTTACCCCTAGATGGGCCGTGACCGTTCAACCTTTCCGGCGCCGTCTCAAACCCCACAATCGCCACTCGAAACTCGGTTTTGAGCATCGCAAAAATCTGCGGTTGTTCTTCCCGTAACTCTTCCAGCGACAAACCCAAAGCGCGAGCTCTGTGCACCGAGTCGATCGGGCTAGTCGTGGCATAATAAACCACGCCGTAAATTTGATTTTTAGACTCTTCATCCTCGGCCTTCACCCAACTCCCAAAAGGTGGCATCACGGGAAAGCTTAAGTCTTCCGGTTCCAAACATTGAGCCAAAAACTCCGAAGTTGCCGTCTCGATCACCTCAGCAATGCGATCGGGATGGCGCTCTTTTGTAGCAAATTGGGGTAAAGGTAAACGCATAGTTATTAGTTATTAGTTATTAGTCATTAGTCATTAGTTATTAGTCATTAGTCATTAATTTTGTGCTGGTTTTCAATAGTCTTCAGTTAGTAGACTGGTCTTGGGTAAGTAGGTAGGTGCAAATAAATTTTCGTATGTCACAGAATGTAAAGGTCTCATAACCCCTGCGATTGCTTAGTTTCACAGAGTGACCTTCGCAATGACATACTTGTGTATTTTCCGGCAGTTATACTTGCTTTACCAATTACCAATTACTAATTACCAATGACTAATGACTAATGACTAATGACTAATGACTATTTCGCGCGACCAGCCGTAGCATCGACAAGTTCCAACTGTGACAGCCTGAACGTGATCAGCTTGTCCCAATTGCCGCCTTCAAACAGTACCGCGACTTTCCCGTCGCTAACTCGCTGGACTTGTCCTTGAAAGGCGTAGTAAATCTCACCCTTATCTTTAACTCGAACTGCCGAACCTGGAAAAATCATAATTGTTTGAATGTTATGTTTGCTGTTTATAGTTTACCTTTTCTTGGCGATCGAGAGTTGATGCTAAAACAGGCAAGATGCCTGTTCCACAAACACTCACAGGCAAGATGCCTGTTCCACCAACACTCACAGGCAAGATGCCTGTTCCACAAATTAAACAGGCAAGATGCCTGTTCCACAAATTCAACAGGCAAGATGCCTGTTCCACAAACACTCACAGGCAAGATGCCTGTT
>NZ_JAUBTV010000004.1:164677-177184 GCF_036705145.1 Microcoleus sp. B5-D4
AGATGCCTGTTCCACAAATTCAACAGGCAAGATGCCTGTTCCACAAACACTCACAGGCAAGATGCCTGTTCCACAAATTCAACAGGCAAGATGCCTGTTCCACAAACACTCACAGGTTTCTTGTGGGGAGTAGGGGTTGGGCGGGACGCCCGCCCATCAAAAGCGGATTAACAATCCAAGATGTGAGTTAGGCTAAGGCTGCTACGGAAACTTTACCCGCAATGCGACCCGCGATCGCCCGCAACTCCCTAGCTGAAGCAGAACCCGGTTGCCCCACCACGATCGGCACCCCCGAATCGCCACCTTCCCGCAACGGAATTTCCAGCGGAATGCGGCCTAACAGCGGCACTCCCAACTCAGCAGCAGTCTTTTCCCCGCCACCAGAACCGAAAATATCGTATTGCTTGTCGGGCATATCCGGTGGTACAAAATAGCTCATGTTTTCCACAATTCCCAACACCGACACTCCCAACTGCTGGAACATCTTTAACCCCTTGCGGGAGTCCAACAAAGCCACAGTCTGCGGCGTCGTCACGATCACGACACCAGCCATCGGCACAGCCTGCGCCATTGTCAACTGCGCGTCTCCAGTACCCGGAGGCATATCGACAATCAGATAGTCTAAATCGCCCCAATTCACCTGATAGAGGAACTGCCGAATGATCCCGTTCAACATCGGGCCGCGCCAAATCACGGGTTGATCTTTGTCAATTAAAAACGCCATCGACACCAATTTGACGCCGTAATTAAACGCAGGTTCGAGGCTTTCCCCGCTTTTCCCGTCCCTAACCATGACTTTCGCGTCCCCCAGACCCAACATTGTCGGGTCATTGGGCCCATAGATATCCGCATCCAGCAAACCCACCTTAGCGCCGGTTTGCGCCAGCGCTACTGCCACGTTTACCGCCACCGTGCTTTTGCCGACGCCGCCTTTGCCGCTGGAAATTGCGATAATATTTTTAACGCCTTCAATGCCTTGGCGATCGACCACTCCCTTTTGCTGGGGCGTCTCGGCTGTCACCTCCACCGCCACTTTTTCGACTCCTGGCAACTGTTTGACCGCTTTTTGGCAATCTTCGACAATAAATTCTCGCAGCGGGCAAGCAGGGGTTGTCAGCACTAAAGTAAAACTGACGACACCGCCGTCAATTTTTATGTTACGAATCATGTTCAATTCCACCAAACTCTTTTGCAGTTCGGGGTCTTGCACGGGTCGCAGGATTTCTAAGACTGAACTAACATCGAGTGTATTGGGCATTGTGTTCTCCACCATAGCTCTGCAATTGGGTTTGCGAATTTTCGATCGCAGGTTTAAGTATATTTTTATTGCTATTTTTTAATGTAACTTCATAGCGATCATTTGCAGACCTGCGGTGGCATAATTACATGACGACTGGATTTGGGACTCACGGTCAATCTCAAACTCAAATGCGATCGGCAAGAATTTCTACGACCGAAAGCAATTTGGTCACAATAGGCGAATTGAGCCGTGGTCGCAATTCTTCAATCTAAAATCTAAAATCTTAAATCTTAAATCGGATGACAGTTTCTACCACACTTAAAACCGCCACTTCCCCGTTTTTGCCGCCCGCTGACTCTAGAGCTAGAGTCAGCCAATTTATGAAAACCCTACAAGACGAAATTTGTCAATCCCTCGAACAGCTCGATGGCGTTGGCAAATTTAAGGAGGACTCTTGGGAACGCTCCGAAGGCGGGGGCGGACGTTCTCGCGTCATGCGCGAAGGCGATGTGTTTGAACAAGGGGGAGTCAATTTTTCCCAAGTGTGGGGCGAAAGTTTGCCGGCTTTGATTCTGGCCAAGCACCCCGAAGCTGCAGGTCACGATTTTTATGCAACAGGCACTTCGATGGTGCTGCACCCCCGCAATCCCTACTTGCCTACGGTTCACCTGAATTACCGCTATTTTGAGGCCGGGCCGATTTGGTGGTTTGGCGGCGGTGTGGATTTGACTCCTTATTACCCGTTGGCTGAGGATGCAGCTCATTTCCACAAAACTCTGAAAGCAACTTGCGATCGCCACCATCCCGGATATTATCCGACATTTAAACTCTGGTGCGACGAATATTTCTACCTCCCCCACCGCCAAGAAACCCGCGGCGTGGGTGGCCTGTTTTTTGACTACCAAAGCGCTCAAGGCGCGCTTTACCGCGACCATCATGTCAAAGGCAAAGCAGCCGAGTGCAGCAACAACATCGGGGCGCCGGAACCTAGAACTTGGGAGTCGCTGTTCGCCTTCGTACAGGATTGCGGCCGGGCATTTTTGCCGGCTTACACCCCTATTATTGAAAAGCACCGATCGAAAGAATACGGCGAGCGCGAGCGTAATTTCCAACTTTACCGCCGCGGCCGTTACGTTGAATTTAACTTGGTGTACGATCGAGGCACGACCTTTGGCTTACAAACCAACGGACGCACCGAATCGATTTTAATGTCCCTGCCACCTTTGGTACGCTGGGAATACTGCTACGAGCCAGAACCCAACTCTCCAGAAGCCGAACTCTACTCCAAGTTCTTAAAACCGCAAGATTGGGCGAATTGGATGCCTCAGCAGTCACCGACCTGAGTTAAACTACTGGGACAGTAACCACCGCGATAGATAATAAATTTGAGGGAAGGGTCAGTGATTCATATTGATCAAAAAACCCACACGCTTCAAGACGGTACAACAGTTATCGTCTTAGCACCGACAGGACGGTTGGACATCACTACAGCTTGGCAATTCCGCCTCAAGTTGCAAGAGTGTATTTCCAAACTTAGCCGCCATGTTGTAGTGAATCTTGGTCAGGTTAACTTTATCGATAGCTCTGGCCTGACCTCACTTGTAGCAGGTATGCGGGATGCGGATAAAGTTAAGGGAAGTTTCCGCATTTGCAATGTTCATCCTGAAGCCAAACTGGTGTTTGAAGTCACCATGATGGATTCTGTGTTTGAAATATTTGAAACGGAAGAAGAAGCTCTAGAGGGGGTGCCGCGCGCAAGTTGACCACTCCCGTTTGCATCGCTTGCGGTGTAAGCGCAATTTAAGCTTGAGGCTCACAAAAAGCGCCGGAACCCTGCACAAGAACAGGAAGCAGGTAAATTCTTGCCAGCTTCCTTATGCTTTCTTCCTTTTTTGAGAGGTTGAGAGCAATTGCTAGGATGATATTTTCCTAGACTTTTAGGTAATACTCATGACAATTGGTGTAGACTGAAGTAGCCTGCATAAAACCATCAGTAATGATGACTTGGACTTTCTCTCACTTCTCTCAAGCTTTCGCTTGAGAGCATCTCTGTAATCCTTGCGGTTCGAGGTTGGTCAAAACCAGTGAAGAATACACCTCCTTGATTTGTGCAAAATACGGTTAGAGCCATAAAAGTTAGGTGGCTCTAAAATTTTTCAAGGCCCCAACAGTGGTGAGAAAACACCCAGTTTGAGTAGCGCTTTAGGGATTTTCCTTAAAGCTTTGTGGGATACCACCATGCTCTGGGACCTGTCTGATGAGTGTGCTATATTCGGATTCTCTGAGGTTGTCGGAGATTGTCTGGATTAAAAGTATCAGGTTCACCAAAACACTAAAGTAGAAGAATAGGTCAAGGTAAAGTCTTGCCTTCTATCCTAGATAGCTAAATCTTTCTTCCTTGTTTCTTGTTGCTTCTTTCTTCAAACCAATATCTCAGCAGCAAAATCCTGACGCTTGACAAATCTAAAAGGGCCCATTAAGGCTCCCCAGATAGCCTTGCCAGTCGTGGGGCTTATTCCTTTGTCATAGCTGAGAAATTCCTCGCCTGCGGCTTCAAATCCCAAGTCTACTTGGTAATTTTGCCCCCCGTAGGCAAAGCCGCAGCGAGTGCCCTCCGGCAAAGATGCCCGAAATCGATAGCCGTTTGAGGCTAAATTTTCCACCGCAACCGAGAGGGTGCAGCCGGGGAGGAGTTGGATTTGCTCCTTCGTTAGCTTTCCAAGCAAGTCGGGGTTGCAACCGGCTCCTTTGACGGCTGTAATGTCCTTGAACATATAATACTGAGCTTCGATAAGTCCCGGCGCTATCTGTGAGTGTCTCAGTTGCACGATGCGGGGGCGGTATGGCTTGTCTAATTCCAGAATGTTGGCTTGTTCGGCAAACAGGGCAATGCTGGGTTCGGAAAATAAACGAACGGGTAGTGGTCTTTGCCACATACGAAGGTGGACGTACCACGCCGGCTCTGCTAGCGCTTGTTCCCGGTTGTCAAATTCGCCCGCCATGTACTGGGCTAAAGCTATTAATTCAGGAGAAAGTGTCATGTTTGTTTGATTTTTCACGATTATGGTTGACAAAAAAAAGTTATTGTGATATGGAAAGCCATATCTAGGCTGGGCAAGTCAGAAGATTAGATTTATGAGCGATCCCAGAAGAGCTATGATTGTAAAGATACTGGGGTTTTTCCCTCCTATGGCGACATATTAATTGTTGCAGCCGATCGCGCGTAAAATATTTTTGAGAAAATTTTGTCTCGCAATCCGGCCGCAACCCTTAAAAAACTGGCAAATTTTGTCAGCCAGATCGCAGAATTGACTCCCCGACTTTACTCACGCCGCGCTGGCACGCCCGCTACGGCAAAATTATTTATCTATAAGACTCAGGTGAACAATAACCGTACTGTTTCAGATACTAAGCGAAGTTTCTATACGATTCACACTCGACCGATCAACTCAATTTACCGTCGAGTGGTGGAAGAGTTGATGGTAGAAATGCACTTGCTTTCGGCGAATGCCGATTTTCAATACGACCCGATTTATGCTTTGGGTGTAGTGACAGCTTTCGATCGATTCATGCTTGGGTACGCCCCAGAAGCAGACAGACTTTCGATTTTTAACGCTTTGTGCAAGTCCCTAGAAGACGATCCAGAGCGCTACAAGCAAGACGCTCAGCGATTGGAAAGCTTGGCAGATAGACTTTCCGGGCAAGAGTTGCTCTCGTGGCTCGATCGCTCGACCAGCTTTGAAGATACAGCGGATTTGCAAGCGTCTTTAGGGGCGATCGCCAGCAACCCTCAATTTAAGTACAGCCGCTTGTTTGCGATCGGTTTGTTCTCGCTATTAGAAAAAGCTGACCCTAACTTGGTAAAAGACCAAGAAACGCGAAACAACGCGATCGCCAAAGTCAGTGCGGCCTTGCACCTGCCAGAAGACAAAGTTAGCAAAGATTTAGATTTGTACCGCAGCAATTTGGAAAAAATGGCCCAAGCGCGAATAGTGCTTCAAGATGTCATCCAAGCGGAACGGAAAAAACGCGAAAAGCGAGAAACAAAAGTTACCGCTGGCCCTTCGGCAGACTCTTCTGACAGGAGCAATTAATCGTTTGAAAGAAGTTCGGCAGCGGATTTTGTAACGGATGTAACGGATGTAACGGATGTCGGGAAGAAGGAAGTTCGGCAACGGATTCGTTCAACGGATGTAACGGATGTAACGGATGTAACGGATGCCAGGAACAAGGAAGAAGAAGGAGTTTTTTATTTGTTACACAAAATAAAAAACTCTTAAATTTTAATTTTTTTTCTTGAATTCTGGCTTCGGCCTTGTGGCTTCAGATGTTGGTTGCTCAGAAACTAAAAATCCCGCTTTCTGAATAGAGCGGGATCGACTTAAGTAAAATAGAGCTGTTGGGGTGGTACTAAGGCTGCGGCTCAAAATTAGTGGCGTTAGCTTGCAGCCAAGTGCTTAGCTGTGAAAGAACTTCGTTTCCCGAGGACTTGCCCAAAGCTGTGGGGTTTGGGGTGTCGGGCCTGTCCAAGTTGCGGGCGATCGCTGCATTGACTTCTTTGGAAATCAAATCGTGAAGTTGCTCTTTAGCCCTAGCCCTTTGAAAGTGAGCTCCCTCTTCCGTCGTAGCGTACAGAGGTGGCAGCCTATTTAAAGCATAAGCTGCAATATCTCCCACATCCAGACTCAGGTCGCTCGTCGCTTCAATGTCGGCCACCCTAGCGATCGCATCGCTGAGCACCAACTCTTCCATAACGTTGATGAACTGTTTGCGTGGCAGAACCACAACTTCGCCAGTCAACAAAGATCCCATCAGACGATCGAGAGCCATGTACTCTTCGATCGACAATTCCGAAGCCGTATTGCAGATCCGTCCCACCTCAGCTTCCATAGACGGCGTTAAATAGCCATCCTGCAAAGCCTGTTCAACAATTTTTTCAATACTCATATATGCGTCCCCGCTCAACGGCATCATCAATAAAGTTTTGTGAAGACGCGATTGTTAGCGTCTTGAGATTCGAGTTTTGAGAGTTGAGTTGAGAATTTTTATACAAATCCTAACTCAATACTGATAACCCATAAAGTTATCTGCACACCCCAGCCACAAACTTACCCCATAATTGACGGCTTTATTCATCAAAACCTGTAAAAACTCCTACTCAACTCCCTGAAGCCGCCAAGGTACAGGATCGACGGCCTGCCCATGCACGTAAAGTCCCCAATGCAGGTGAGGGCCTGTGGAAGCCCCCGTTGACCCCAGAGTACCAATTACTTGACCTGGTTTCACGACATCGCCTTCCTTGACATCAATCCGGGCCAGGTGCATCAAAATACTTGCTACCCCCTGACCGTGGTCAATACCAACGACATTCCCGTGGATTTTGAACCCTTGGGATTCGCGTCCCACTAGAGATACCCGACCTGCTGCTGGTGCGACTACAGGGGAACCGTAAGCACCCGCATAATCAACGCCGCGGTGGTAGTAGTCTTGAGCAAATACCCCATTATAATAACGTCGCACCCCGTAAATAGTGGTAATTTCGCCGGAGTTGGGGCGCAACAATTTGCCGTCCCAAAATTTTTCGGGTGTCACGAGTGCTTTAAATGCGTCTACGCGATCGAACTCCGCGTCTGTACCTTCGCTGTCTTTCCCAGGCGGTAGCCAGATGGATTGAGTAGGAAAATTTCGATCCCGCACTTGGAGACTCAAGTTCTGAACTTGTCCGTCACCTGCGACTTGGATTTGGCGGGCACCGGGTTTCTCTAGCGGCGTCGTCGGTAGCAGGGCCCGAAAGCGGCCGTTGCCGATCGGAAAAGCGGGGTAGTTTTTTTGCTGTAGAGAAACTTGTGGAGTTTCCCCGCCGTTACCGTCAACCTGAATCATTACTGACAGCGTATCTCCCAGTTGGGGATTTGTCGGCGTCACAACTACCTGCAAAGCTTGTACCGGCAGGGCAAAACTTAAAAGGCCAGCAACAATTCCCCCGATCGAACTAGCGGTTAGCTGGTTTGCTTTCAACTGCCCCCACCGCAAAATCCGACCTGTAACTATTTCGGCACTTAGCCCGCCGTTGCCTCGACTCACAGTCATTATCATCACTAGGTGTCCTTAATCTTTGTCTCGCTGAGATATTTTCAAGTATCTAGACTAACTATAGCAATCCTCAATCCGTCGATAAAAACAGCCGTAGCTAAAAAGCTTGGTCAAAGATTGGGAGATGAGAGACTCACTTAAATAAATACTTAACAGCACTCAAAAATTTGGCGAGACGATCATACTTTCGCACAAATGCCGTTACCTTCCTCAAGTCGAAGATTGATAATACTTCGGACAGTTTCATAGCCCAGGTATAGGTAGCTAGAAACCCGGTTTCTACGAGTTTTGCGACGACTCACGATAAATCTACGAAGAAACCGGGTTTCTGAGGTCGGCGTGCGTCCGCCCCCGCTGGCATTTTTATGTCGTAGCATCAAACCCTTAATTTTCACTTTTGGCTGATAAGCTGTTGTGCATTTAAATTGAATATCAAAAAATCATCTAAATCTTGTGGGGAGTAGGGGGTTGGGCCAGAAAGCCCGCCCTGAAGATGCAATTTAAATGCGTGACAGCTTAATCTGATCACCTAAATTTATAGGGATTCAAAGGTAGCGGTGAAACCATCTAAGGTCAAGCATTCTTCCATAAATTCCTCTACATCGTTGACATTCTCAAGCTGATATTCCATGATGCGTTGACCATCGCCTTTCATCTTTTTGGAAGAGGAAGGCGTGGCGGGATATTTGGCAGCAATGGCTTTGAAAGCTTTGGAATGGGTATCCCAGCTTGCAGCCGAACATTTTATGATTAAAAGCCACATGATTAAATTCCTCCTTCGGTTTGGTTTACTAATAGTCTGACGACAGTGAAAGTTAGCTCAATAATGCCGAAAAATCAAGGGATTCGGTGGTTGGGAAAAAAGCTAAAAGCCGAGCCACTATGTGAGCAACACCACCCTTAACATTAGATTCAACATTCAAAGGCATCACGGGATCGTGGAGTGATAAGCGTAACAGAAACCAGCCAGATTCGCTAGGTGACGTGCAGGAAATTCGCAGACCTTCGTAGTTATTAGGAACGATTTTCCAGTCTGCTTGCGTTGAGACAAATTGTTGCAGTTGTTCAATAACCCGATCGCCCTGCGCTTTGAAATCATCCACAGCAATTTTAATCCGAAATTCTGCACTTTCTTCGGGTTCTTTTAAATTCGCAATTAAATCCGGCAAAGATTGGTTTGCTAGCTTTGACTTAGCCAATTCAATCAATAATTTGCTGACCAAATAAGCGCCATCATCCAAAAAGTAATTTTCTTTCAAAGCTCCATGTCCAGAGGTTTCAATCGCCAGCCATGATTCCTGTCCGGCTTCATTGAGGCGAATCGACTCGTCAATCACATTTTTGTAGCCGCGTTTAAAGCGATGGTGAATCCCTTTTAAATCTTGTTCGATGAATTGCGTTAAGCCATCGGAGGTGATAGAATCGGTGACAATGGTAGAGCCTGGGTGTTCTTGTAATACGATCGCCGAAATCAAGGCAATTAAGCGATTGCGATTGAGTTCCTTGCCAACTTGATCGACGGCCGCACTGCGATCGACATCGGTATCAAAAATAATCCCAAAATCTGCTTGATGTTCAATTACCGCTTGACAAATTGACTGCATTGCCTGTTTATCTTCGGGATTTGGCACATGATTGGGGAAAGTACCATCTGGTTCTAAAAACTGACTGCCCGTAGTGTCTGCACCTAAAGGTTTTAAGACTTTATCAACATAAAAACCGCCAGCACCATTGCCCGCATCCACAACAATTTTTAATCCTGTTAGTGGTTGCTCAAAGTTATCGGGATGATTGACTGCTTCCCGGATTTTTGTGACAAATTGGTTAGCATAAACTGAGATAAAATCATGCTTTGTAATCTTACCGGGCGAGGCTGCTGGCTGAAAGTTATTGCTTTGCGCTAGTGCTAAAATATCTGTAATATCTTGTTTTTGTAACCCACCTTTGGCCGTGAAAAACTTTAAGCCATTTCGATTAAAGGGCAAATGGCTAGCAGTGAGCATAATTGCGCCGTCGCAATCAAAACCCGGGGTAATGGTACTCATAAACATGGCGGGAGTTGAGGCCATTTCAAAGTCGTACACAGTTGCACCAACTGAGGCGATTCCCTCCATGACTGCTTGCATTAAGGTTGGCCCTGATAGGCGACTGTCACGCCCGATCGCGATCGTTAATTCTGCCGCTGGTTTATTGACTTTGGGCACCAGCCAACTGACAAAGGATTTACCTAAGATTGTGGCAATTTCGGGGGTGAGGTTGACTTTTTCATTGGGGACGCCTTCGAGGGCGATACCGCGAATGTCTGAGCCATTTTGAAGTTTTGTCCAGTTGAAGTTTTGCATAATAATTGATGGTAAGTAAAAAGATCGGAGTCGGCGGTTGAAACCGATCATAGAAAGTTTTGTCTGTGGCTAGACGGTTCGACTCAGCTTTGCCGATCGTCTTTCGCGGACTAACAAATAAACAGGGGAGAAATTTTGGATTTGGTATTATTAGTCATCAGAAATATGGGTTTGAAACCCCGTCCTAAAAGGACGGCTTTACATTGAGTTAAAACATACAGCGGGGTGGAGGGGTATGGTTGCCCCAAGGCGTGAGGTATGGTTGCCTCAATCTCCTTTCGGAGTAAAGTTAGCACGCGCCTTTGTTTAGTGAGCTTGCGCCGGCTAGCAGCACTGTCGAGCGTGACCTTAAGACTGTTTAACCGCTAGCGACAGAGCAAGGGACTAGCTACGCATCAAGCGGGTGTTGTGACTCAAAAAACGTAGTCAATTAAGACGCTTGGCTGGTCAGAACGGCTTGTTAGATTTCTCCTTCAAGCCTCATGCCTTTAGGCTGAGGTTCCTGACTAGGGTGACAGAGTTTTTCAATTCAATCAGCTAATCGGCATTTAAGTTGTATTTAAAGAAACAATCCCAGTCTTGTGGGTGGGATTTGAGCAACGCCCAAAATATCCAATTGAAATGTTGAACCGCTTACTGGGAATTTTGGCCCCATCACCGCTAAGATTAAGCTTTAATTCCTTAGTCGCGTTCAACGCTGTAAATTGCCTGCAAGCGGAACTCACCATGAGCGGGAACTTCCACAATATCTGTAGCTGCATTGGTCGTTTCTACGCAGAGTAAACGCTGATAATCTGCATCATCAAGGTCGGCCATATTTGCAGAAATTGTCACCCAGGGATTCCACACTACGACGGATTTACTACCCGATGATTTAATGCGAATTCGACGATTGAGGGCGCTATCCTCAATGACTAATTCATTGGTGACATCAAGATAAATGCGATCGACTTCACCTGTTACTACCACTGCACCCACTTGAGTTTTTTCGACACCAGCATCAACTTTATCAAGATACTGGCTATTTTCTAAGCCTAAAACCTGCACGCGGTTGATATCGCCGACTTGGAAATAGGTGTGGAAAGCTTGGGTGAGGGGAAATGCTTTGTCGCCTAGATTGCGGGTGATTAATTCTACTGTGAGGCTGATGCCGATCGTAATCACGATCGCCAGTTCAAAGGCGATCGGCCAAATTGCTCTAGTTTCATCGGTATCCTTGAGTCCGAGAGTGACTTTGGTGGCGCCGTCGGGGGTTGTGGCGGTTTCTAGCACATTCCAGAGGCGATTCCGCACGAATCCATGACTCGGACGCCCCAAGGCTTCGGGATCGGGGCCAAACCAGGGCCAACAGATTGGTATACCGCCTTTGATGGCTTTCCCTTCGGCGTAGTAGGCTTTTTCGCTGAGGAACATCAAGTCTGTGGCTTCGGTGGCTGGTTGAAAGGAGAGAACTTGACCGGAATACACAGAAATTAAGGCTTTGGCTTGACCGTTGTCGATGTGAATCATGGGGAAACCACCGTTTCCGGTGGCGAAGGTGAGGTGTCCGGCTATGCCGTAGTCTGTGTTTAATTGGTCAATACTCATCAGAAATATGGGTTTGAAACCCCGTCCTTTTAGGACGGCTTTACATTGGATGGGGGGGGAGGAATTCTCCTCCGATGAATGCTTGTTACCGCCTTGGATATACTAACGACGTTCGACGTTTTGTATTCGCCTTTAACCCGGACAGTTACGGATCGAGTGCTTTCTACCTGTACGCATAACAAGTGGCGGTAAGCCCGTGTGTGTATATCCCTTCGCCACTGATATCCCTTGAGGTTACAGACTAGGGAGGCATCCAGTAACATCGTTCGGTGTACCACCACCAGATAATTCAGTTTGTCTCAAAGACGCAGGCTAGACACTGTTTTAGTCTCAAATTAAGAAGGTGGTGAGTCTTCCTCTTTCAAGCCCCATGCCTTTAGGCTGGGGTTAGTGACGCTGTTGGCTTGGTGAATTGCTTTACAATTATCCGATATTATGGTTGCTAGATTGATTAGATTGTTGAGTTTGACGAGGGAAGGTGCGATCAACACAACGAGGGACTCACAAGAACGAATTGGGAGTGCCAACTGATCGCCCGGGGATGTGCGATCGAACCCATCGGCAGACATTGCTGAGTTCTCCGATCGCCAAGCTAATGCAGCAATTCATCCAAACACGGCGTAGCGACAACACTCCGCATCTCTTCTTCGAGGGTGATTTGAAGCGGCAATTGCCTGGGATGCCCCCAAAACAGGGATCTTTGCGCTGTCCGACTGATTGCATCCGCTAGCGTTGGCATCGAAACTTCATATCAAATCCGCGCTTCATCGTCGGGCGTAAAATCGATTCAACACTCAACACTCAACCATCATTCAGTTTTTCGACCCCGAGTTAACAGCCAACAGTCAACAGTCAACCATCACGGACGGTGCAACCGGAATTGATATCACTTGTCAAAGGCGGAGTTTCGCCGAAACCCGGTAAGTCCACTGCGACCGCTTACGGTTCAGCGTTACTGAATCAAGTTATAGATGATCTAGGAACAGTTCAGCCGTTGAGCCGTATTAAATGGAGAGTCGATCGACTCTCATGCGCGCCAATTCACAACTCCTGACGAGTCGGACGGATGATCATTTCGTTGACATCCACATCACCGGGCTGCTCAATGGCATAGGCAATGGCCCGGGCGATCGCATCCGCATCAATGGCAATTGAATACAACTGATTCACCGCTTTAAAAAACCTAGGCAAACCTGGGTAAGCTCAGCGGTATAAGTTTGAAACGTTCTTTCTTAGCGCCTACGC
>NZ_JAUBTV010000005.1:0-3372 GCF_036705145.1 Microcoleus sp. B5-D4
TTAGTCATTAGTCATTAGTCATTAGTCATTAGTCATTAGTCATTAGTCATTAGTCATTAGTCATTAGTCATTAGTTAGTGCGGGCGGGTCTATCGCATTATGAAGCATTTTTAAGTGCAGAGAATTTGCAGAGCTTACAAAAGAGTGGGAAGAGAAGATGAATCAGATTACAATGCCTGTGTTGCCCCAGATGAACGAGTTGTGGCAAAAAACGCTGAATTGGCAGCCGGATGAGTCGCAGCAACAACAATTTCAGAGGCTTTATGAGTTAATTGTAGAGGGAAATCGCTCCTTGAATTTAACTCGAATTACTGAGCCGATGGAGTTTTGGGAAAAACATTTGTGGGATTCTCTGCGGGGAATTGCGAGACTGCTGCCAGCTAATCATAATTCGGCGGAAAATCCCGAATTGTCCGCCGAGTCGGTGCAGAAAGCGATCGATATCGGGACAGGTGGGGGTTTTCCGGGCCTGCCGATCGCGATCGCCCTGCCACAACTATCAGTTACTTTGCTCGATTCTACCCGCAAAAAAATTACTTTTTTGGAAACAGTTGTGCCGTCTTTAGGGATAGAAAATGCGGCGACTTTGTTGGGCAGAGCCGATGAAATTGCCAGAGCGCCACAGCACAAACAAGCTTATGATTTAGCCGTTCTCAGAGCAGTTGGAGCCGCTTCTCTCTGCGCTAAATGCGCGCTGCCTCTGCTAAAAAATGGCGGTTTGGCGGTACTTTACCGTGGGAATTGGACGGTGGAGGAAGAGACGGAGTTGCAAAGGGCGATCGAGCATTTGGGCGGCACAGTTGAGTCAGTCGAAGCATTCACAACGCCGACGAGTCAAGGGGCGCGGCACTGTGTTTACTTGCGGAAAGTTGTACAGCAGTTCGAGCGTCCCGTGCGCTAGTAGGGACACGGCACTGCCGTGTCCTGTATTTCATCGGCCGTGTCCTGTATTTCATCTAATTGAAAACTACCCGATCGCCTTTTCGTAGCGCTGGTTAATTTCCGCCCAGTTAACCACATTCCACCAAGCTTTCAAATAGTCGCCGCGCAAGTTTTGGTACTTGAGATAATAAGCGTGTTCCCAAACATCGTTGCCCATAATTGGATAATTTCCCTGCATGAAAGGAGTGTCTTGATTGGGAGTAGTTGCAATCTCAAGTTTGCCGGCTTTTGTGCGGACTAGCCAAACCCAACCACTGCCAAAACGCTTTGTACCTGCATCATTGAATTTTTCTTTAAAAGCGTCAAAACTGCCGAAAGTTTGCTTAATTGCTGTGGCAATTGCCCCTGTGGGTTCGCCACCACCATTGGGACTCATGATTTTCCAATACATATTGTGATTTAAGTGTGCGCCGCCGTTATTGCGAACAGCCGTGCGAATATCTTCCGGCACTTTACTCAAGTCTCGCAGCATATTTTCCGCACTCACGTTTTTTAGTTGCGGGTATTTGCTGATAGCCTCGTTGAGGTTTTTAATGTAAGCGGCGTGGTGTTTGTCGTGGTGAAATTGCATTGTCCGCGCATCGATATGCGGTTCTAAAGCATTGTATTCGTAGGGCAGAGGTGGCAGTGTAAAAGGCCCCGGAGTTTGGGCTATTTTTGGGCTTTCTGCAATTGGACTTGCTGGCGATACATTATTTCCTGACGCTTGGCAAGCACCTGCGGTAATAGCTCCGACACTGGCCGTCAGCAAATACAAGAAATCTCGGCGTTTAAGAGTCATAAAAAGTACCTAAGTGAATTATTAACTGTTTTATCTCAAATTAAAGCAAAATGGGAGTGAGTTGAAAAAAAAGTTGTATCGCCCGAATGGATGAGACGGATGGGGGATGGTTATGAGAGTTTCTCAAGTATAGGCTAATTGTATGCGCGTAACTAACTCACGTGCTCCGGTTCACCAACCCGGTTTCTGTCTCGAAACCGGGTTTTTTTTTAGATTATTCTTGGGACAAACGCTGGATGGCTTCGCCTCCAAAAAGCCGATCGGCTGCTTGGAGAATACCGGGAATTTTAGCAGCGTGGGGACTGTGGGCTAGGCAGCGGCGCAAGTCTAATTCATCGAGGCGATGGCGTTCCGCCCCGCAAGCTACGGCTTTTTGGCCTGGGAACCAGTGACTGGCATTACCTAAAAGGTTGTAGCGCATCTTGCAATAGTCGATCGTATCGTAAGCCTGCGCCAAATTCCACAGCCACAGAATCACATAAATATTAATACCTCCGGGAGTATTTTCGATAGTTGGTAAACCGACGTGCCAAGTGTTAAACCAATCTTCTCCTAATTTATCAATTGCTGCTTTTTCTAACTTTTCTAATATCGGAGGCAAAATTTCATCGGCTCTATCTAACAATTCTACAGCTTTAAGATGCTCGTTAAAATCTTCAGGTTTTGCTGCGCCCAAACTTAAAGTATGTACTTGCGGATGCGACAAACAAAACAAATCATTAAACACCATCGGACTCAACGGATAGCACAAGTCTATCAATTTTTGCGGCGGGCTGTAAAGTTGACCGCCTTTGTCAGAAGGACTGATAATAAAAACGCCCATATCGTGACGTTTAGCAGCTTCAATAGCCTGCCAATTACTTTGATTGATGTAGTACCAGTGCAAGTTAAGATAATCAAATTGATTAGTTTCAATTGTTTTGACAATCACATCCGTCGGGCCGTGAGTTGAGAAACCAATAAACTTAACTTTCCCTTCTGCTTGCAACTTTCTCGCCACATCCATGCAGCCGCCCGGACGAATAGACTCCTCTAGCAATTCCCATGTATTAATGCCATGTAGCGACAGTAAATCCACGTATTCCAGTTGCAAATAAGCTAAGGATTCTTCAAATTCTTCGCGGAACTCTTGGGAGTTTGGTTGGGGGCTAACTTTCGTTTGCACTATCAACTTTTCGCGGGGAAAGTTCGGCAAAATTAACCCCAATTGCATCTCGGAAGTGCCGTAACCGCGAGCAGTTTCTATGTGATTGATGCCGCATTCAACCGAGTAGCGAATCGTCGCTTCTAGATTTTGTTGATTGTCTGGGGGAATTTCATTGGCTGGCACGTCTTGCCATTTATACTGATATCTCATGCCACCGCAGGAAAAGACGGGCATGGATAATTCTGTGCGACCGAATCTGCGATATTGCATCATCATAATCAAAGTCAAAGCTATAGATGAAGGAAGTTCGGCAACGGATTATGTAACGGATGTAACGGATGTCAGGAAGAATGGAGAAGGAAGAAGGAAGACTGAACAATCGCAAGGGTTTCACTGATTAAGAACTTCTTAAGAGTCTTGGCGGTTGCTATAGGGTAAGAAACCTTGTTTTTGGTGTTTTTGCGGGTTGTAAATCGCATATTGCAGCATTTTCCTGAACAGG
>NZ_JAUBTV010000005.1:3472-70625 GCF_036705145.1 Microcoleus sp. B5-D4
CAAGATGCCTGTTCCACAAAGAGTTTTTGCAGCCTTCTCCTGAACAGGCAAGATGCCTGTTCCACAAAGAGTTTTTGCAGCATTCCGCTGAACAGGCAAGATGCCTGTTCCACAAAGAGTTTTTGCAGCCTTCTCCTGAACAGGCAAGATGCCTGTTCCACAAAGAGTTTTTGACCAAACCAGGGCAGTTTTGACTATTTAGAAATTTCGCGTACTACTGGTTTTCCGTCTTGGATTTCGCCGACTAAAACCAAATCTGTACAGTCTACAAACAAACCATTTTCTAACACACCGGGAATGTTATTCAAGCTTTTTTCCATTTCTCCGGGGTTGGCAATGTCATCAAATTTGACATCAATTACCATATTACCTTGATCGGTAATTACGGGGCCTGCTTTTTTCACGCCCATGCGGAGTTCGGGTTTGCCACCCAATTTTTCAATGGCGCGCATCACTGGTGTTAATGCCATCGGTATAACTTCGATGGGCACGCGAAAAGTCGAACCCAATTTATCTACGATTTTGGAACTATCAACTACTACAATAAATTGAGTGGCGAGGTAATCGACTACTTTTTCGCGGGTGTGGGCTGCGCCACCACCTTTAATTAAGTTGAGGTGGGGATCTACTTCATCAGCGCCGTCAATAGCAACATCAATTCTATCAATTTCATCGAGTGTTGCCAGCGGTACTCCGTACTGTTTGGCTAACACTTCTGATTGAAAAGATGTGGGCACTCCCTTGATATCTTTGAGTTCACCTGATTTTATGCGATCGCCCAATGCTTGAATAGTATAAGCTGTAGTTGACCCGGTACCGAGTCCGACAATCATACCAGATTTTACGCGATCGGCTGCAGCAAAGCCGACTTGCTGTTTCATCAATTTTACGGGATCTTGTTCTGTAGTCATGTTCGGTACTCCTTAATAGTTTTAAGATTATACCATTTATTATGGATTTATTTAACCGCAGAGAGCGCAGAGAACGCAGAGAGGAAGAAGAAGAAGAGAGGGAACTCGCAAATTATTTCAAGTGGGAACTTCTCTCTTTTTTCTCTGCGCCCTCTGCGTCCTCTGCGGTTAAATAAAAAAAATCTAGTTCACAAATCGGTGGATAATTGCCACAATGAAAATCGGATTTCTCGATACCTACACTTGGGATTACAATATTGAAACTCCTTACTGCAAACCTTTGGGCGGCACTCAGTCGGCTATTTGTTACTTAGCTGAGGCGTTGGCTGCACAGGGAAACGAGGTATTTTTGCTCAACAATACTTCCGAGTCGGGGATGTGGCGCGGCGTTGATTGCAGGCGCAGGGTGGGGGACAAATCTAATTTAGAATTGCTGCGATCGCTCGATTTTTTAGTTATAGTCAATATAGTCGGCAAAGCGCTGGAAATCAAGCCGCTTTTGGGACACCGAACTAAGTTAATTTTGTGGATTCATAACGAACCGGGCTTTGTATTCCTCCAAGATTTCAATAATCAGCGAGAAATAAATGCTTGCGATGCCTTTGTATTTGTCAGCGACTGGCAACGCGAGCAATTTCACCGGCGCTTTGGGATTGACTTTAATCGCAGTTGTGTTTTAAGAAATGCGATCGCACCTTGTTTTGCTAACATTTTCGCCGATAATAGTTCTATCCTCTCTCATAAATCTCGGCCGCCCATTCTAGCTTACACCAGCACTCCATTTCGCGGACTCGATATTTTGTTAAAAGTCTTTCCCGAAATTCGTCAAGCTGTCCCCGGAACCAGATTAAAAGTATTTTCCAGCATGAAAGTACACCAAATAGAGGACAATGATAACAAGCTTTTTTTCGGTCAACTTTACCGCCAGTGTCAAGAAACAGAAGGCGTCGAGTACATCGGTTCCGTACCGCAACCCGAACTCGTCCGGCAACTGCGTTCAGTCGCGGTTTTAGCTTACCCGAATACCTATTTAGAAACCTCATCTATTGCCGTGATGGAGGCGATGGCCTGCGGTTGCCGGATTGTGACGAGTGAATTGGCAGCTTTGCCGGAAACAACTGCTGGATTTGCCCGTCTAGTTTCAATGTCAGGGGTGGAAAATTTTGCATCGATAACTAATTGGAAGCGGGCGGGTAAACCAGATTGGGAGGGATATACAAGGCGGTTTTTAGAGGCGATAGTCGGAGTTTTAAATGAGGACACGGGTGCGGGCAGCGCCACTGCTGAAAATCATTTAAGACAGCAGGTAGAATATATAAATCAAGGGTGTACTTGGTCTGTGCGTTCCCGAAAGTGGGTAGAATGGCTGAATAGTATTAGTGTAAAACCTGTAAGAGTGGCAGAGCAAATGATCGGGAATTCTTTAGTAGGTTTAGAGGCAGTGAGAGATTATTTTCAAAAGGGAAATTGGCGGAAAGATCAGGGTGATCTCGGTGGCGCCATCGAGAACTATCAGAAAGCTTTAGAGTTCAATCCCGAAGATGCAGAAGTTCATAAAAAGTTGGCGGAAGTTTATGTTTTGCAAGGAGAATTTGAAAAGGCGATCGCCTCTTGTAATGTCGCTCTTAAATTTCAACCCAATTTTGCTGCTGCTTACTTAACAATAGGCAATGCTTTGCAGAGTCAAGGCAAGCTGGAAACGGCAATTGAAGCTTACTTGCAAGCTTTAGAAATTCAGCCAGAATTTGCTGAAGCCCGCGCGAATTTGGGCAGTATGTATTACAAGTTAGGGCAATTGGAACAGGCGGCGAATCATTACCAAAAAGCTCTTGCGATTAATCCTCAATTGTCTTCGGTTAATATGATGCTGGGCAGCGTTTTGCAGCAGCAAGGAAAGTTAGATGCAGCAATTACTTGCTATCAAAAAGTGCTGCAACTGCAACCGGGAGATGTCAGCGCTGCTGAGAAACTATCGAGTTTGATAGAACAAAAAGAGCGGGAAACTACCGACAGTAACTTTATCGAATTAGAAACAGAATCAGGGGAACAGCAATCAGTATCTGTCAACAAAGATGAAGGCTACGGCTTGCAGCCTTCGAGCATCAATTTGCCGCCAGCGCCCACCACTGAAACTTTAAATACTCCGTTTACCAACCCCGCCGAACTTTCCGAACAAGTTACCGCGCTCAATGTTCCCGATAGCGGACAAGTTGCCAATTTTCAAGAAGTAGAACCTTACAAAAAACTGGCAGAAAACTTTTTAGTTCAAGGTAAAATTAAAGAGGCGATCGCAGCTTGTCAGCAAGCGATAAAAGTTCGACCAGATTTCATTCACGCTTACGTCACTTTAGGCAATGCCTTGCAAGCAGGAGGCAAAATTGAAGCTGCCATTCGTTCATATTCTCAAGCCCTAGAATTGCAGCCAAATTTTGCGGAAGTGCGCGCCAATATCGGCAGTATGTATTTCAAAATGGGGCGTTTGGAAGAAGCGATCGCCCATTACCAGCAAGCCATCGCCCTGAGTCCAGATTTAGCGGGAGCTCACTGGAATTTAGGGAAAGTATATCACCAACACGGTAACATCGAAGCAGCGATCGCCTGTTTTAAAAGAACATCCGAACTCAACCCGCAGCTAGTCGGTGCAGACTTCCACTTTAACTTAGGTAATCGACTTTTGGGCCAAGGAAAGCGCGAGGAAGCCATCGAAAGCTACGAAAAAGCGATCGCCATTAAACCGGATTGGGCCGAAGCCTACGGTAACATCGGCAGCGCGCGATCGCAACAAGGCAATCTCGACGCCGCCATCGCTTACTATCAGAAAGCTGTAGCTTTAAAGCCGCAATTAGAAGTTTTGCACTTCAATATAGCCAATTCTTTTTTACAGCAAAACAAGTACGACGAGGCAATTACTAATTATCAAAACACTCTGAAAATCAAGCCCAACTGGCCCGAAGTTCACGCTAACCTCGGCAGTTGTTTTTCCATGCAGGGGCGGCTCGAAGAAGCTCTAGCCAGCTATCAGCAAGCTTTGGCATTAAAACCGAATTGGGCAGAGGTTTACTGCCGCATGGGACACATTCAAAAGCAAGATAAGCCGTTGGAGGCGATCGCCAATTTTGAAAAGGCGATCGAATGCAACCCCAAATACAGCGAAGCCTACCAACAATTGTGCGACTTGCTAAGCCATTCCACCAACCTCGCCGGAGCCCGTAGCGTAGCCGACAAATACTGCGAAAACTGCGGCGATGTCGCCCCAGTCATGTCAGCTACAGCCTACGTCTTTTCCTACCTGCAATCAGGTGTCAGCAAACAGGCAATTCAGAAACTCGAAGAAATCGAAAAACTCTGCTACGAAAAGGTCGAAACTTTTACCACAATCGAACTAAAACTGCTCTACGAAATCTTCCTGTTTGCAGTTTCTCACCTGCGAGACAATCGCGAAAAAAATGCCAGTTTCTACAGACTAATTGCCAAAGAATACTACCAAAAAGCCGTCCCTAAGCGCCAAGAGATTAACATAACAAACCTAGCAAATTACCAAACAAAAGAACAGCGTCCTTTAAAAATCGGCTTCCTTTCCAAACACTTCCGCCGCCACTCAGTAGGCTGGTGCAGCGAAGCTTTAATTCGCGAATTAAGCCACATCACCCCCCACGTTCACCTTTACGTCACCGGGAAACTCCACCGAGATGAGGTTACGCAGCGGTTTGAAGACATGGCGGGCAAGTTTTACTGGCCTAAAAAATATCCAAACGGCTTTGCTGATGGCGGTGAAATCTTCGCCGAAGTAGCGCAAGACAACTTGGATGTATTGATAGACTTAGACTCGATGACAGTGCCAACAAATGTCGAAGTGCTGTATCAATATCCTGCGGGAATCTGCGTTTCTTGGCTAGGATTTGACGCACCCTACATTTCAGATAATCACTACTTTCTGTGCGACGAACACACTCACCCCCCTGGTGTTGAAAAAAATTACTTAGAAAAGTTAGTAAGATTGCCTGCTGGTTCGGTAGCAATTGGCGCACTGCAAAGCATTCCTGTGAATCGAGAGGCGATTAGAAACGCTCTCGGAATTGGCTTAGAGCAAATGACTTATTTGTGCGTTGCGCCAGGGAGAAAAACCAATCCAGAAATGGTACGAGCTCAAGTTACAATTCTGAAGGAAGTACCAGATAGTGTGTTAATCCGCAAAGGTCAAGGCGACCCCGATGTTATTCACAGCACTTACCGCGAAGAATGCGAAATTCAGGGAGTAGATTTTGCTCGGATTAAGTTTATAGGGCAAACCAGAAGTGAGGAAGAACACCGCGCTATTTATTATGTAGCCGACGTGCTTTTAGATTCCTATCCTTACAATGGCGGGACTCACAATTTAGAGGCTTTGTGGGCGAATTTGCCAGTGGTAACTCGCTCCGGCGACCAATATCTTTCGCGCATGGGTTACGCTTTTCTGAAAAGTGCAAATCTTGATGTAGGTGCGGCGTGGAGTTGGGAGGAATACACGCAGTGGGGAGTTAAGTTTGGTCGGGATGCTGGTTTCAGAAATGCGGTGAAAGAGCATTTAGTAAAATCTAAGCAGCCAGAACATCTCGCACCTTTGTGGAATCCTAAAAAGTTGGCTGAGGATATGTATGAGGTGTTTCAAAAACTGTTAGCGAAATAGGTGAGTAATTGCTATAGCAATCCCCAATCAATTGCGAACTCCTTCCTTGCTCTTTTCTCTTCCTCTGTGCTCTCTGTGCCCTCTGCGGTTCAATAAAAAAGAGAGATCGGGTAGAGAAACGTGGTTTTTGGATATTTGTACGCTACTCACGGTAAAGTTTTGTAAAAAAATAAGTGAAAATGCGTAAAAATTCCGCGCCGAGTCTGATAGATAAATAGCTGATTCATAGTACCGCGATCGCACTAACTTTATGCCAGTTAGGGCGATCGCTTTTTTAGTAATACCCGTTTCAAAAAAGAATGCCACAGCAGACAAGCTCCAAACCAGCAGCTTCATCAGTAATTCCAAAATCTAAAATCTCAAATTTAAAATAACCTGATTACTCATTAATAGCCACTCGATCGCGCCCGCCCGACTTAGCTCGATACAGTGCCTTATCTGCAGCTTCAATCAGCATTTTCGGGGAATTTTGACTTTGCGAAACAGCCGCAACTCCCAAGCTGAGAGTCACACAATCACTGACAACAGACTTAATGTGGGGAATTGCCAAAGCTTTGACCCGGCTGCGGATGCCCTCCGCAACAGCCTGTGCAGCCACGACATCTGTATTTGGCAAAATTACCCCAAATTCCTCGCCGCCGTACCTAGCAGCCAAATAAAGGCGTTCTGCGGGTGCGTTTGTGCAAGCATCTCCGATCGCCCGCGCCACTTGCTGCAAACAAGCATCCCCGGCTTGGTGGCCGTAATTGTCGTTGTAAAGTTTAAAACAGTCAATATCGCACATAATCAAAGATAGCGGTTCCGAAGAGCTCGACTGCTCCCATTCTCGGTTGATCACCTCGTCAAACCGGCGGCGGTTAGCTAGTTGAGTCAGACTGTCCAAATTCGCCAACCCGTCCAGTCGCTGGTTGGCAGCAGCTAGCTGCTGGTAAAGTAAAGATTGTTCGATCGCGATCGCCACTTGAGTCCCCAACTGACTCAGCAAATCCACATCAAACTGCTGCCACTGGCGGGGTGACGAACAGTGGTGGGCAATCAGCAAACCCCACAACTTCGGCACTTGACAAGAACTGTTACCTTCCCTCGGTTCAATTCCCTGCTGGACAATCGGCACCACCAAATTTGCCTTCACCTGACAAGTCTCCAAAAAATTAACGTGACACTCGCTCAAATTAGAAGTGTGAATATCCTCTATGGCGCGAATGCGGCCCTTTAAATACTGTCCGATGTAAGTATTGGCAAAACAGCAATCCTCAATTCCCATCCCCTTGAGTGGCATCCATCCTTCTGCAACCGACTCCACCACCACATCTCCGTTCCAGTCGGGTCGGAAGCGGAAAACCAGCACGCGATCAGTTACTAAAAACTCCCGCACTTCCGCTACTGTAGTGTTGAGAATATCTTGGAGATCCAGAGAAGAACGGATGCGCGATTGAATCTGTGCGATCAAGCGTTCCCGTTCTATTTGTTGCCGCAGCGCGACTTGGGCTTGCTTACTTTCAGTAATGTCCCGACCTTCCGGCAGCAACAATACTATTTTGCCAGTTTCATCGGCGACCGATTTGAGAGAAAAATCAACAGTTGCCGTCCGATTTACACCTTGAACTTCCACTTCATAGCGGACAAATTCACCTTTTGCTGATCGAGAAATCGCCTCTTGCAACTGTTGGCGAACTTCCTGAGAATCTCCCCACCAAGGCAACAGCCAAAACGGTTTATTGGCAACATCCCGGAGCTTAATTCCCGCAAAATCCAGAGAAGTTTGGTTAGCTTCCAGCAGAGTCCCGTCCGGTTTCAACAAGCTCACAAATTGGAAAGAAGAATCAAAAATTGCCCGAAAGCGCCTTTGAGAATCTCCCAACATTGCCGTCACCTTTTCGCGAGAGGTAATATCGCGGAAGCGCCACACCCTGCCAATAATATTTTGTCCAACTCGAATCGGCTGCGTGTAGCGCTCAAAAGTGCGGCCATCTCTAAATTCTAGAATATCGCAACCTTCCGACTCCGCATCGCTATAAATTTCTTTAACTCTCTGCAAAAAAGCGCTCGGATCTTTAACTTGCTTGGTGAGAAATGTCAGCCGCACCGTTCGATCCATTGAGTTTCTAACTTCTTCATAGATTCCCCACATTTGAACTAACTTTTCGTTATAACTAATCATTTCTCCGGCGGTAGTAACGGCGAGAATGCCGTCTGCCGTTGCTTCTAAGGTAGCGTGCAGCAAAGAGCGCGATCGCTCTAATTCTGCTGCGGTCAATTTGCGTTCCGTGAGGTCTCGGACTGCTTTCACCTGTACTAAACGACCTTCCCAAAATACGAATTTGCTGCGAACGTCAGCAGGAAAAGCAGTTCCATCTCGCTTGAGAAAAATAGTTTCACAGACTGTATTGCTGGCTGCTGAAATCATTTGCGACGCCTGTTTGTAGGATTTGGGCGACAGTAGTTCCAGCAAGCTCATTCCCGCCATTTCCGCAGGTTCGTAACCGAAAAGTTGGGCAAAATTGCTGCTGACGCTCAAAATTGTGTCGCGGTCAGCCACGGCAACTGCTTCAAAATAAGCTTCGCATTCGAGCAAGCGCGCTGCTGGCTGGCTGCTGCCATTTTCGCCGGCAGAATAGCTGTTGTTAATTAACTGTTGCAATTGCGTATTTGCCGAGTACAAAGCGGTCATGGCTTGCCTGTACATAGCAGTACGTTTTTCGACTTTTTCTGCGAGGCGATCCCGATATTCTCGCAGTTCTTTTTCGACTCTAATTAAATCAGTAATATCTACTGCAAACACGATTACACCAGCGACTTTACCTGTTTCATCCCGGTAAGGTATTTTATCTGTCCGCACCCAGCATTTTTGACCGGAAACTGTTGGTAGCAATTCGACTTGGCCCTGCTTGGGAACGCCGGAATTGATTACTTCCAAATCTTCTAAATAATATTGCTCTGCTTCGTCTGGATATATTTCATAAAAAGATTTACCTTCTAATTGATCGGCAGGCAAACCTCTGGATGCAGCGGCGGCTTGATTAATTCGCAGCAGGCGACTTTCGGTATCTTTGAGCCAAATCATCGCCGGCACGGAATCAAAAATAATTTGCTGTTCTTGTTGCTGCAGGCGTAGTTCGGCTTCTGCTTGTTTTCTTTTAATTATTTCTTTTTGCAGTTTTTGGTTAGCTTTTTTGAGTTCAGCAGTGCGTCTTTCTACTCTTTCTTCTAGTTGATCGTAGTATTGGGCCAGCAAGTTTTGCTGCTGTTCGTGCCGCATTGCTTCTAATTTTAACTTTTCGCTAGCTGACAAACTTGAGGATACAAAATCTGCTAATATTTGGGTAAATTCGTGTTCTTCTTCCGTCCAATCACCGTCGGAACCCTGGCGTTCGGCGCTGACTATTCCCAACCTTTGACCTGCTAGCACAATCGGTACGTTTAACAGGGAAGTCGTGTCCCGATCGAGCAAATAAAGACCGACAAGTTCTCGTGTTCTGGGGTCATTTTCTGCTGCCACTGTTGCGATCGCACTTGCCGATTTTAAAGCTTGAAAATATGCCGGACAGTCTGCTGCTGTGATGATTATTTGTACAGAATGGAGTTTAGTATTTTGTTCGTAAAGGTCGATGCAGTGAAGCTGCGTTTTGTCTTCGCCATACAGCCAAATACTGGCTCGATCGCAGTTGACAATACTAACAGCGGTTTCTGTTACTTCGCGGATGAAGTCTTCTATATTGTTGCGTTCTTTAAGTTGACTTTTGGCTAATTTTGCGATCGCTAAAGTTGGACTGCGCCCATTTCCTCTCTGGTTGGACGGCGTGGATAACTGCGAAGCAGCCTTAATTTCTTCGCAAACTAACAGTACAGCCGGGCGTTGGAAATTGGCAATAGAACGACCATTAGTATTTTCCTCTATTTTCCAATCTACCGCCGGCATTGGTCGCGCGGTTGCTTTTACCCTAATAATCTTGCCGTCTTTGCAAGTCAAGCATCCTTCCCAACAGGCAATTTTTGGAGTTGGCGTACCGTTTTCCGGCTGGGCTAATCCGGCAAATTCTGCCTGCATTTTGCCTTGCTCTTGGCAGTAAAATATGTTAAAAATTGAATGACAAATTAATTCCTGTGATTTGTAGGCAAGGCGAGACGCGCCGAATTGATTGAGCGAAAAAACTCTTCCCAAAGCGTCTAGAACGAAGTAAATGCCCGGAAAATTCTCGTAGAGAGTTCCATACCAATCTTGTTCGACTTGTTGGCTGCACGAAAGTTTTGCTGTCGCGAACTCGCCGTCCGTGTCGATCAAGTGAGAATAGTTGGTTTCGGGGTTGCTTGAATTACTTTTTTTAGCAAACACTTTTAGCTTAACTCGACTGTAATTAATTTTACTTTCTGGAATTTAACTTTTTTGTGAAACTAAATTAAACCTGTTGTTTGAAAAAAGTTACAACTTGTAACAAAATTACCACTTGTCTCGCACCCTGATTTTCGCTTCCCAATGCAACCACTGTGTTTGTTTGTAGTTGGTAGACCGTCTGTCGGCGATATTTCCGGCTAGTTGCAATGCCAGCAGGTTTAGCTGCAATTACCCACTCTGTACTTTTAGCATCCTAGACAATAAAAAAAATCGGCAATCAATAGTTTTAAGTATATATGATAACACTCAAATACCTAGTATTGGGACTGACCTACTTCGGATTGGGTTTGGGATATTTGCCGGGGCTGCGGATGAACAGGGCAGCGATTGCAATTATCGGGTCAGATGAGTGCAGTGGGTTTGGGGATACTCGACCTGAAAACTGCTTGGGAGGCGATCGACCCAAGTACGATGTTTTGTGTTGGGAATGACCAAGAATTTCTTCATGTGGTACCCGCCACGTGATTTATCCGTGGAATCAATCCAAAATCGAAAATCGAAAATTCTCAAGAAAGAGCATTTATCCGTGGGGTCGCCTCTAAAATCTAAAATCTAAAATCTAAAATCGATTGACGATCGTGAATATATTTAATTTGACTGTTTAATAAATATTTATAATACTTAAGTTAAGTAAATCTTATAATGCACAATCGGCCACGAGCTTTAGTCCTATAGTTTATACTTAATCTTGTGCAGCAAACGCTAAGGAGGTAAGAAAGAGTGAGTATCCAACCCGCTGCGAAACCCAGACTTAATTCTGCGTTCAAACAACTGATGTCCTTACACTGGGTAATGTCAGCTTGCTATTTAGTGCTGTTTATTACCGGTACGTTTATGGCTCAATTGCCGAGAGAATTGTTTATTCGAGGCCCCCTGTACGATTTTCACAAATCCGTAGCCGTGCTGACAATGGCTTTGCTGACTTGGCGGATTTTGACTCTGTTGCGGGTATGGTGGAAAAAATATACAAAACGCCTGCCAAAGTTTACGAAGGAATGGTACAAAAATTTTGCTCTGCACGCGACTTTGTACGTTTTTATGTGGCTAGTTCCGGTTAGTGGTTTCTTTTTTTCTAACTCTTTCAAAAGTAACAATGTGAAATTTTTCGGCATTGTTTTGCCGGATGTGTTTCCGCAGAATTCCGCAATGGTTGAGCTGGGAAGGAGTTTGCATTTTTGGCTGGCGTACACATTTTTAGCGTTCGTGATTTTGCATATTTTAGAGCAGAAGAAAGTTGTGAGAGCTAATTGGCGTAGGTTGGCAAATTTTTGTCGCATTAAGTTCGCCAAGTCTCAAAAGGTTGGATAAACTTGCGATGGGGTACTATATCTCAATTGGTAATGATAAATTGACTGCAAAACTGGCTATTTTCCACGGTGATATTGTGAAACTTGTCCCATCGTCTGACTTCTGGGGCAAATTTATGAGTTGTTCTAATAAATCGACAGGCTGACTAATCGCCAAATCCAAATCGCTCTTTAATTCCAACTTCGCCTCTTCACCGTGACACTCGTAACACCGCAAAATCCACACATTAGAATCATCTTCCGATTGTTTGAATGCCATCAGCACTAAATTTTTGGCGGACAAATCCAAAAACTTGCCAACTGCGGGCAGAGTCTTGTGGTCATTTTTCTCTAACTTGGGTAACACCTTTACTAGCAGTGGTAAATTCAACTCGTACCCCTGTCGAACTGTGTCGGCTTCTTGCCAATTTCCAGCATGGGGATAGACTGCATAAGTAAATTCCGAAACTCCTACATCTGCTTGTTCATCCGGCCAAGTCGAACCGCGAAGCAAAGTCAGCCGAATTTGATTTGGTTGAAGGTCGCAGCCGTATTTGCAATCATTGAGCAAACTCACTCCAAAACCGTCATTGCTGATATCAGTCCAGCGCAAAATCGGCACTTCCCATTTGGCTTTTTCGGCGGGAGTTTGCGGTTTAGTTGTGCGATCGATCGCACCGCCGGGAATTTCGCAAGTTGCAAAATCTGCTTCTACATTTAACCCAAAGGCTGCTTTTACTAAAACGTGCTTTTCTTGCCAATCTGCCACTGTCTTGATTTTCAGCAGCGGCGAACCTATTTCTACTATATAATCTTGGCAAAACTCCGATTTACCAATTTGTCGGACTACGCGCAAACTCTGCCGTAATTCTCCCTGCTCTACCCAACAAATATCTTTGAGTGTCGGCGCGGGTAATTGATGTTTTTCATAATTTGGGTCAATGTTCCAAGCATCCCAATATTGACCACTGTCTTGAAATGCTTGCAGTTGATTGCCGCCTGCTGCATTCAGGACTTCTCGGTTATTTACTTTATCCCAAATACTGGATAAATTGCCAGTTTTGCCGTCTACTGTTGCCCGAATAAATTCATTTTCTAGAACCATTTGTGCGGTTGCAAAATGCGTTTCTTGACAAGGTGTGTTTTTTTGTGCTATACCGTATGTAAGTTTCGATAACTCTGTCTTTTTTTCGGTTTCTGGACTCGCGGACGCATGATCCACAGTTTGAGCGTCTTCGCGACACAGCCAAAACACCTGGTAGCCAACGGCGGGGATATTATTTGCCCAAAATAACAGTGTAGATGGCGATGTAGAGTGCGATTGCGGTCGATCGCCCCTGACAATCTGCGAAGCCAGTCGCCGTCGGGAAAAATCGTAAATTTGCCAAGCTGAATCAGCCACATCGGGAAGCGTTACAGCGACAACCTCAGAGCGCGACCAATTGAGAGTATTGAAAATCAAAATTGGTTGAGCGTCGGGCCCAGGAGGCGAAGGGAGAGAAATTTGAGCCGAGATGGCATCCAAAGATTGTAGCAGGATTTCGCGACAAGTGCGATCGACCTCGGCAAAGGCTAGATTAGCATCCGCATAAACTTGGGCGATCGCAGAACCGGGCAAAATATCGTGAAACTGGTTAAACAAAATTTGTTTCCAAGCAGATTCTAACTCAGATTTCGGATAAACCGCACCAGTACAAATAGTGGCCAGCGAAGACAGCAACTCCGCTTGGTAGAGCAATTCTTCGCAGCGGCGGTTTTGGCGTTTTTGGTCGGCGCGAGTCGTGTAGCAACCCCGGTGGAATTCTAAGTAAAGTTCGTCTTTCCAAATCGGGAGAGTGCGGGGAAGAGTTTTGAGTTGTGAGATGGGAGGATTTGCATCCTTCATTGCCGACAAGTTTGAAAATTCTAGCGCCCGCAAATTTTCCTGATAGTCCGAGTCGGGAACATCGCTTTCGGGCTTAGTTGTCGCAACTGCCGGTAAAAACTGACTCTCAATCAAAGACAAATAATCAACCGCTTTCGCAAACTCCAACCTGGGGAAAAAAGGCGACATTTTCCAGCGTTTCGCCACCTCCAACATATCACGAGTCGGGCCACCGCCGTGGTCGCCAACCCCAGGCAACCAAAGAGCATCTTGCAAACCTGTCTTAACTTGCCAGTCAAAAGCATAACTTGCCATTTTCACAGATTCTATGCTTTCACCAATTGGAGCAGACATCATACTAAATATTTTAGTACCGTCCAACCCTTCCCACCAAAACGCACCGTGCGGAAATTCCGTTGAATCATTCCACCGCAACTTTTGCGTCACAAAATAATCAACTCCACCTTGCCGCAAAATCTGAGGTAATTGCCACCCAAAACCGAAAGTATCCGGTAGCCAAGCTACCCGCATCAATTCCCCAAATTTTTCTTTTGCATAACGCTGTCCGTAAAAAACTTGCCGCACCATTGATTCAGCGGAAATCAAGTTTAAATCCGGTTCTACCCACATCCCGCCGACAACTTCCCAACGTCCGACGGCCACCTGTTTTTTAACCGCAGCAAATAAGTCCGGCCGATGTTCTTCCATCCAAGCATAAAGCGCCGGAGTAGAATGACAGAAAATCCAATCGGGAAACTCCGATTGCAATTTCAATACCGACTCAAAAGTTCGCTGTGCCGCTTCCCAAGTTTCCGGGACAGGCCACAGCCAAGCCAAGTCTAAATGAGCGTGACCCACCAAATAGATTTTACCTGTATATATAGATGTCAGCTCACCACTTTCTCCTATATATATAGATGTAGCATTGCTATTGTCTCCAACCTGAGAAACTTCCTCCCTTCTTCCTCCCTCTGCGCCCTCTGCGCCCTCTGCGGTTCCCTCATCTAAATCCCCAGAAAAAGATGTCAGTTCACCAATTTCTCCTATATATATAGATGTAGCGTTGCTATTTTCTCCAACCTCAAAAACCCCCTCCCTTCTTCCTCCCTCTGCGGCCTCTGCGGCCTCTGCGGTTCCCTCATCTAAATCCCCAGAAAAAGATGTCAGCTCACCACCTTCTCCTATATATATAGATGTAGCATTGCTATTGTCTCCAACCTGAGAAACTTCCTCCCTTCTTCCTCCCTCTGCGCCCTCTGCGCCCTCTGCGGTTCCCTCATCTAAATCCCCAGAAAAAGATGTCAGTTCACCAATTTCTCCTATATATATAGATGTAGCGTTGCTATTTTCTCCAACCTCAAAAACCCCCTCCCTTCTTCCTCCCTCTGCGGCCTCTGCGGCCTCTGCGGTTCCCTCATCTAAATCCCCCAAAAAAGCCCGCAGATATCCCAATAAATTGTGCCGCAAAACCGACAGCGAGCGATCGAACTTTTCGCGATCGCACACCGCCGACCAATCAATCAAACCAAGCGCCAAATCAATCTCAGATTTCAGCATTTCCCCCTTGACAAACCTGGGGGTATTTGCTATGATTTCGGTGGGGAGGTATTGGGAATTTTCAATTTCTAAATTTCGACTAAGCGAATTTTGCAAAATCTCTAATTCGGCAGCCACAAAACCCGGATCAAAACAAGAAGAGTCAGCAGCTTCGTACAAACAAATCGATCGCACTAAAGCACCGTTATCGTGACCCGGACTTACCAACCGCAAAATAACTAAAAATTCATCTCCGGGATTAGCCGACGAACTCAACAAAACTCGATCGGCAAAATCAAATAAATCTCCCCGTCCGACTAACTCGCCGTTCACAAAAATTTGAGCATCTTCTGCCCACCAAGTCAAGCCCAGCAGCAACCGCAAACCAACCACAGGATAGCCGTGCAAATTGTCAGGAATTACAAATTGCTGGCCCAAATACAAAACTTGCTTCCCAGACGGCCAAGCAATATGTCCTTTCCCGTTAAGTTCGGCAACAGGGCTGTTACAAATATTTACCGAAGAGACAGCCGAGTCAGAATCGCAGTACCTCCAACCAGACTGAACCTCCACTTGACTGAGGCGGCGCAACTTTTCGACAGTGGCAGAAATATTGTTGCTAGCAGGTGACACAGAAGCGCTCATTTTTAGCTAAAATCAAACTTGTGTAGGAATCAAAGATCGGATTGAACCGCGAAGACGCGTTACGCGAAGCGGCGCGTTAGCGCTAGGACGCGAAGAAAAAGGTTTCAGAGGGTTTGAAGCGGAGATTAAGAGCTCGCTTTGATTTTACAGCAATATTTAGCAATTCCCTGAATTCAATAATTAAACTTATGTCCAACGGTTACTACGGCCCATACCAAAGCCGACTATTAAATTTTATATCGAAACAGTCCCGCCAAGTCGCTGACAATTGCGATCGAACTTGGCGTCAAATTAAAGAAGCAACTCTCACGGCCACCCAAATCCTGCTTTATCCAGCTTATTTGCTGGTGCAAAGTTCCCGACTGCTAGGGCGACAGTTGCGGGAATCAAGTCAAAAAGTAGATTTACCGGAACTGCAAGAATTTGGCGGTGACGAAAACCCCGATTTGCCACAAAATTGGTATCAGGGGGAAGCTTCCGACGAAAGTTCGATCGCCGAAATTTTACACCTAGCCGAAAATTTACTAAACTCGTCGCAAACTGCGAAAACTGTAGCCAGCTTCCCGCTGTTAATTAATCAGGGAAATACTGCTAGCGATTTACATCCGGCAATCAATTTTAGCGGACAAATCACAAAGCATCAAACCACTTCCGTCTTAGAACACCCGCTTGCTAAAAGTGAATTAAAACCCCAGCCGAAAGTTGAGGGAATTGCCAGTTTTATCCCGGCCCGCACTTTAGTATTGGTCGGAAAAGAAAATCAGATATTAGATATTTTGACACCCGAACAGCAGGAAATGCTCGAAGGTTGCATAACTTGGGAAGTAGCAAACTGCGGCCCCGAACAACGGGAAATTACCCAAAAAGAATTAAAATTTAATCTCGGTTTGGAGTCAGCGGCGAAAAAAGCGCAGTTACCGCCGATGCGTCGTTTTTGGGAATTGATGGCCTGGCTTCAGACGAGTCCGGTTGCCCTGAAAAGAAATCAATTTGGAGAATCAATCCTCGCAGTTAAAAAATCGATCGACCGCAATGCCATCCTAGTCCAAAAAGCCCGCGCGCAGATCGAAGCAAAAACCGCACAGCAGTCAATTGCGGCATCAAATTCGATCGACCACAATACCCCAAAACTAGAAACTAATTTTAACAGCAAGTTCGATCGACCCCCTACTCCTCTCTCCTTTGTTACATTACTCGATCGCGCCGCCGTCAACATCGAGGAATTAACCCTGCCGCCAGCCCTAAAAACAACCGCCCCACCAACGGAGACCCCCGGAGTAAAAATTAATACAGCCGGCACAGACGGCAATTTAGATTTTTCCGCCCGCGACATCCTCGAAAAATACGCTCGAAACATCGAACAAATGATTTGGTCGTCAGTAGACCACCTTTTGGGCAAAGAAACGGCAGCCAGTGATAATACTGAGAAATCAGTCGCAATTCAGTATTATTTGAAACAGCGACAAGAGCAAGAAAACACGCAAAAAAGCCCAGAGGTCGATCGACCGTGGCTCAACTGGCAAGACTTATTCGGGGAACCAGCACCGCAGCATTTAATAGACGAAAGTTCCGCGCCCTTAATATCACAAAGCAGTCCAAAAGTCAAGCAAAAAATTGCAGAATTAGGAGAATTGCCCGAAGGTCGATCGACCGCAGTCTCAATATCCCCTTACCCCGAAGCACTTCACCGCCTGCTGGGGCAGCTAAAACAGAGCTTGCTGACGACAAAAAGCTCAAAAAGTCTACCCCAACCAGCATCTGATTTATCTGATTTAGCAGTTACTCAAAAAAATAGCTCTGCACTCGCAGCAGAATCAGCCCCAGGGCGCGCGCCGGAAACCCAAGTGCCAAAAAACACCAACCCGAACACCGCACAAAACGGTCAATCCCCAGCAGCAATCACCGCGCAAACCAGCAGATACACCGCCACAACCCGCGCTGCTGCTGAACCCAAAAATCCCAGCGCAGGCGTCCCACCAGAGGGCGAATACTTAGAAACAAAAGCAGAATCGATGGGATACATTAAGCACCCCCTAGAACAAGTGCTCGAATGGCTCGATCGAGTCATGCTGCGACTAGAAAACATCGCCGAGCAACTCTGGAATTGGGCAAAAATCAACTTGCCAAAAATCCTCAAAAGCAAAGATAAAATTGACTAATCTTTAGCTTATGATAAAAAAGTTGCGGCAACAGCAGCAAATCAGCTCAGTATTAGGCCATCTTTGGAGACTCCCACAGTGCTAACCCTCAAAATCGTAGTTAATGTAGTTGTTTTATTTTTTGTTTCCCTGTTCATATTTGGATTTTTGTCCAATGACCCAGCCCGGAACCCGAACCGCAGAGACATGGAATAAACAAGTTATCTCGGCCGCTGGCTGAGGGGCACGCCACCGCATCCCCCCAGCCAGCCCGTAAACCCGCAAAAATTAGTCGAACAAAACTTGACAATCAAGCATCCAGGATACAAGCCCCCGGATTCATTCCTTCGCAGACTCAGGACGGAGGAATAAAAAACCTGTATCCGATGAAACTTGCCGAACGTATTTATCCGTGGGGTCATGCTTCAATCTAAAATCTAAAATCTAAAATCTAAAATCGATTGACCTCGCACCAGCAGCGAGGTTATCTTGTGGCGAAAGCAAGTTCTCAAATCAGCCATCTTTAGGCGCGCCAAAGCCACTGCAAATTTGAGATGTCAGATTAATCTCTAAAAAGTTGCCTTTTAGATGCAAAATATTCAATAATTTGCACCCTATAAAATCTAAAATCTAAAATCTAAAATCTAAAATCGGATGACTTACCTGTTGTAACTATGCCCTATCCGGTACCGCCGCCAGAACCCTCTGCCATCATCTACATCGCAAAGCCAAAAAAAGTCGCCCTCACTGTCGCGGCCGGCGATGGAGACACCCGCAGCAACCCCGCAGAAATACCGGAACCAAGCCCAGATATTGTTCAGCCAGAACCCACACCAGCCCCAGCAGAACCCGCAGCCACACTCCTGGGCTCTACGCCAGCCACCGGCCAGCCTCCAGAAATCGCCGACCCCCTAACGGAAGTGGAAAGCGGCGACGCAGTTCTGGGATTTCAGCGTCCGGCACCTGTGGGAGAACCCGAAACAGCGGAAACTCCGAAACATTCCTCGTTTACTGCTTACCAATTGGGTTCGGTAGAAAATGCCGTTGCCATTCGCAATAGAAAACGAACCGCAGAGGCGCAGAAACAACAGGAGAGGAATGTTGTCGGAAAGCAGGAAAGTTGGTATCAGGCCCAAGGCCGGCAGTTAGAAGATAATCCTCCCGAACCTGCGGAGATTCCCGTTCCAGAACCCGCCCCGGAACCAGCACCCAGCGGGCAACAGCAGTTCGACATTCCCACACCAGGAACTGCCCCCGCACCCAGAACTCCCGCTGCGCCAAAACCGAAACCTAAACCCGCCGCGCCGCCGGGAGTCCGCACCGCCCCTTCTGGGCGGACGGTGCCTTTTCCGGTCACTCCGGCCGATACTATCGAAGTTAAGGCCGATAGCCAAGAATTCGACGACCAGCAGCAAATTGTCACGGCGGTTGGTAATGTCGTTGTGCGGTTCCGGCAAACTGTGATTGATGCCGATCGGGCGATCGTCAACTTAGTCACCCGCCAAGTGGTAGCATCCGGCAATGTCGCCTATACCCGCGGCCAACAAGTAGTGCGCGGCCAGCGGATGGACTTCAATCTCGGGCTCAACAGCGGTGCAGTCGAACAAGCCAGCGGCGAAATATTCCTGCCCGCAGCAGGTAGCGAACTCACCCCCACACTGCCGACAGATATCAGTGCGGGGACGATTCTCGAACAGCCACTGAGCGATCGAATTACCAGCCAGCAGCCCCTGCGCGGAGTCAAATCCCCCGGAGCTGCCACAGTTACCATCGGGGGCGGCGGACAGTTAGCAGCCCCCCAAGTTATCGGCGCCGTCAACCGCGTCCGCTTTGAAGCAGAACGCATCGAACTCCTGCCAGACGGCGCGAGGGTAGCAACCAACATTCGGCTTACTAACGACCCGTTTTCCCCGCCGGAATTTGAATACAGGGCCCGGAGGGCGACGATTAGAAGGATTTCGCCCACGGCTGAGGAATTGGTCACAACTAAACCCCGCTTGGTGTTCGACAACCGGGTGAAAATACCCGTGTATCCCCGCAGGCAAGTGTTTGACAGCCGGCAGCAAAACGGCCCGTGTTTGACCTTTGGCTACGACGGAGGCGACCGCGGCGGTTTGTATGCCGAGTGCGGTTTTGAGGTGTTGCAAAACGGGCCGGTGCGACTAACCCTGACACCCCAAATTTACCTGCAGCGGGTTGTGGAAAAGCACGGCGGTAATCCGTTTTCTCCCGACAGCTACGGGATCAAAGCGCGGTTGGGCGCTAGTCTCGGCCCGCGCACCAGGCTGGATGGATCGGCAATATTTCTGAGTTTGGAAGATTTCCCGAATTTGCCGGAAAACAGCTTTCGGGGCAATTTGCGCCTGCGACAGTTGATCGGCACTCACTCTCTGGCTGCAGAATACAGTTATCGCGATCGACTGTTTAACGGTTCTCTGGGCTATCAAACCGTGCAGAGCAGCCTGGGGGCTGTCCTCACTTCCCCAGTCATCCCACTCGGACGCACCGGCCTCAATCTCAGCTACCAAGCTGGGTATCAATTTATCAATGCTGACACCGATCGAGCAGACTTGCTCGAACCAGTGCGGGAAAACAACCGCGTCGATCTGGGCCGTTCCCAAGTCAGCTTCGCCTTGAGTCGCGGCTTCAACCTGTGGGAGGGCGAACCGCTGCCCCGCACTCCCACCCAGGGTTTGAGGTATACGCGGTCGCCGGTGGTTCCTTTCTTGCAACTGGCCTTGGGACTCCGGGGAGTTGGTACTTATTACAGCAGTGGCGACAGACAAAATTCCCTCGCTGGCAGCGTCGGCATTCAAGGGCAGTTCGGTCATTTCTCCCGCCCTTTCCTCGATTACACTGGGTTTAACGTGACTTATACCCAGGTGGGACGGGACGGTATATCGCCGTTTTTATTCGATCGCTTAGTAGATTTGAGAGTCCTGTCTTTTGGACTTGTCCAGCAAGTTTACGGAGGCTTTCGAGTTGGATTTCAAAGTGCTATTAATTTAGAAAGCGGGGAAACAATCAGTACGAATTACACTTTAGAATACAGTCGCCGCAGCTACGCAATCATTTTGCGTTTTAATCCTGAGCGTCAAGTCGGCAGCCTGACTTTTAGAATTAGCGACTTCAACTGGAATGGGACTCCCCAACCTTTTTCCGGGGACGCGCGAACTGTAGAAGGAGGAGTGCGTTTATCCGATTAATTCAATTGGCTAATTGGGCATTGGTCATTGGGCATGGGGAATTGGTAATTGGTAATTGGGAATTGGGAACCAACAGAAAACAGTCAACCGCCAACAGAAAACAGTCAACAGTCAACAGAAAACAGTCAACAGTCAACCGCCAACTGAAAACAGAAAACAGTCAACAGAAAACAGAAAACAGTCAACAGAAAACAGAAAACAGTCAACAGTCAACAGTCAACAGACAACACATGACAGAAGTGACCGCAATATCTGCACAAGCAGCGGCTCTGCTGGTTCACTACGGTTTTGACCTAGGTGGCAAAAAAGCCGAGAAATTGGCGGGTGAATGGCTAACCAAGTATCCCGGCTATTGGCTGCGTTTAGCAGTGGTTGAAGCGCTTTACCAAGGCCGCTACAAGGCTGTTTCTGTGGGACAGCTATTGAGTATGTGGCATCGGATAGGTCAACCTCTCTATCATTTCAATCGCGAGTTTGAACGCTTGGTATGCAATAATTTTCCTCAAAATTTAACCGGGGAAAATGCTGCTCAACTACCACAGGAAGATATACTTTTATCAAACCAGGAATCGGAAGTAACTGCCGCAGAGTTAGAGTGGCGTGGGCCCTCAGAGGCGCAACTTGATGTGGCACTTCATGCAGAAGTCCCAAACACAGATGCCGAGGAAACAGGAAAATTGCCTGCCGCCGACGATCGCACCAAAGAAAATACAGAATTTGTAGTATATGAAGATGTGGCTGTTACCGCCCTCGCCGATCGAGCCGAAGCCGAGCAAAAATTAGCGGACAAACCTGTGGCAAAATCATTCCCAGTTGTCAAACACACTGATTTTCACACCAAGTTAAAAGCGATTGCCAGAGAAGGCCGAAGAAAGAAGGGAGAAAGCAGAAATAGAGTGTAAACTTTGGGAACTATAGCCTTTATCAGTAACATGAGGTGCTCTGGCGGGCATAGGGCATAGGCCTCCGTGGGCATAGGACTCGCCCCCATACCTCACCACGCTTGAGAACCGCTATAGATAGTTATTTTTCATTTTTCACTTGGGGCACTTACTCCCATCCGAATTTCCGAACAAAAAGAAGCTTGTTCGGTACCGTTAGCTTGCTTAACAACGCTAGTCCGCAGCCGCAAATTGGGCATGAGATACCACAGCCTTTCTTCCGCATGGAGGGTGTCTGATTCTGTAATCAATGTCAGCACGTCATCGCCCATCACGTAGCGACTATTACCCTTGTCTTGCAACACTTTGCCTTCGCTTGGATTGTCGGGATTTGGTACGATCGCTAGTATTGTAGAACCGATTTGTTTAGCTTTGTCGCGATCGGGAATACCGTCCCAACTAATCCGAACGCTGGTTAGCCCAGTTGAAGCCGGGTTAATCGAGTGTTGTTGGCAAAGTTTGACGACTGCTGCATCGCTAGCTGTCAGTATTTCTATTTTGAGGTCGGATTTACCCGCCTGCAATTCCCCAGAATTGAGATTGTGTACGGTACGCTGAGAAAACCATTTGCCTGCACTTAACTCGAAAAACTCGATAACATCCATGAAATTTGTCTCTAAAGTCAATACTGCTTTATTTGCGATCGTGACTTGCGCGCTATGGAGTCAGAAACCCGGTTTCTTCCTGCGTACTAGCGGCCAAACCAATGATTTTGTCTAGAAACCCGGTTTAAGAGTGCAAGTCCTTTTCTATATTTTAGAGGAAGGGGGCGCACCTGCAAAGCTTTCTGAGAGCTTTGGGTAAAGCAGATTGCAGATGCCGTTGAGGTAGCAAACCCAACCAGGAGGACATCTGCCTCGCTGATGCGGCCGACTTGAGAGAAAATTAGATCATCCGCCATCATGTTTCGTTATAAAAAGTCTTTTTCGCACATTAAATAGGATTACGATACCTGAAATTTTTTAGCTTTGACCGAAAGCATCCAGGATACCCGCCACGTGATTCATCCGTCCAGAAATAAAAAACTTGTATCCGATACACAAGCCCCCGAATTTATCCGTGGGGTCAAGGCTTCAATTCTTTAATCTAAAATCTAAAATCTAAAATCGATTGACAGTGTTTATCGATCGACCATCATCGCCCAAATACCAGCTATGTTAAGAAAAGCAACGATATATCTAAGCTTTTGTCGATCTATCGGTAAATTGGGCGTTGCTGAGTTGAATTATATTGACGGCGATTTATTATAAGCGCACTGCTTGAAAATTCTCAAAGCAGACTCCGACTAAAAAACCAGCAATTCCTCCAACCATCACCAAACCGAGGACAGCAAGCCCGTAGCACATAGCATTCAAATATGTCATGCTAAGTCTAAGAGAAAAGATTGTCGATCGGCTTTTCGGTAGGGTGCAGCTAGCGATCGTATACATTTTAAAAACACATCCGTAAATTTATGACCGAGTTTACACAAGGGCTGGATAAAATGCAGCCTGCAGAACAGACGCACTACCTGGGAATCGTGCCCAGTCAGCTAGCAGCGAATTCAGACTCAGAAAAATTATACAGCTTACTAACAGATTACAACTTTATTAAAGCCAAGCTGTCAGCATCGGGAGTACAGGCCCTAATAGAAGATTACGATTTAGCAACAAATCCCGATATTATTATCTCAGACCCAAAAGCCGACCAACTCAAATTAATCCAAGAAGCAATTCGGCTGTCAGCACACATTCTAGCCACAGATAAAAGCCAACTAGCCACCCAACTAATAGCCCGCTTGATGTGCTTTGAAAGTCCAGAAATTCAAGCACTGCTAGCACAGGCAAAACACCAAACAACCCCCTGGCTGCGACCGCTAACGCCCAGCTTTACCCCTCCCGGCGGGAGATTGCTGCGTACCCTCACCGGACATACAGACTGGGTACAAGCTGTAGCAATCACCCCCGACGGCAAGCGGGCAATTTCTGCTTCCTCCGACCACAATCTCAAAATTTGGCACTTAGAAACAGGAGAAGAACTTGCCACCCTCAAAGGTCATCTTACCTACGTCAATGCTGTAGCTGTCACGCCCGATGGGACTAAAGTAATTTCCGGTTCTTGGGACAATACTATTAAAATTTGGGATTTAGAAACGGGACAAGAAATATTTACCTTTGCAGGCGATACTTTTGCCGTAGAAGCAGTAGCAGTAACTCCCGACGGCAAGCGAGTAATTTCTGGTTCTTGGGATGGCAGTATTAAAGTTTGGGATTTGACAAGCAGGGAAGTAACTTTTAACTTCAAAGGTCACAGCAGTTTTGTCCAGTCCGTAGCAGTAACTCCTGATAGCAAACGGTTAATTTCCGGGTCAGGCGACAACAGCATGAAAGTCTGGAACCTAGAAACCGGAAAACAACTTTTTACTCTCACGGGTCATGAAGACTGGGTAAAAAGTGTAGCAGTTACTCCCGACGGCGAACTCATAATTTCCGGCAGTTACGACGGAACTGTTCAAGTCTGGAGTTTGTCAGAAAGAAAGCAACTTTTCACTTTAGGAAAACACAGCAGTTTCGTTCAAGCTGTGGCAGTCAGTCCTGACGGCAAACGGGTAATTTCGGCTTCCGGCGACAAAACGCTAAAAGTTTGGAATCTGGAAACAAAAGAAGAACTTTTCACTTTTACCAATCACATCGCCCCAGTGAATGCTGTGGCTGTTACCCCCGACGGCCAGAGGATAGTTTCTGGTTCCTCTGACAAAACTCTCAAAGTTTGGCACTTAGAAAGAGGCAAAGAAAATTTATCATTTGCAGGTCACGATGACTGGGTAAATGCTGTAGCAGTGACGGCAGACGGTACGAAAGCAATTTCCGGTTCTGGAGACAACAGCATTAAAGTCTGGAATCTCCAAAACGGACAGGAAATTTTTACTATTCCGGGACATAAAGATTGGGTAAAAGCGATCGCAATCACACCGGATAGCAAGCGAGTAGTTTCGGGTTCCGGCGACAAAACTGTGAAATTTTGGGATATAGAAACCGGAAAGGAAATCTTTACTTTCACGGGTCACACAGACTGGGTAAATTCTGTGGCAGTGACGCCAGACGGAACGATGGCGATTTCCGGTTCGGGAGACAAAACTATTAAAGTTTGGAATCTAGAAACAGGAGAGGAACTTTTTACTTTTTCAGGTCATGAGGACGGGATAAAAGCTGTGGCAGTTACTCCCGACAGCAAGCGGGTTATTTCGGCTTCCGGCGACCAAACTCTGAAAGTTTGGAGTTTGCGGAAAGAAAATAATATTTTGGCAAATTTCTGGAATTTAGCCGTCAAAAATCTACTTTTCACTCTCAAAGGTCATGAGAGTTTTGTGAATGCTGTGGCAGTTACGGCGGATGGCAAATGGGCGATTTCTGGCGGGCGGGAACACAATTTGAAAGTTTGGGATTTGTCAAGTAGAAAAGAAGTTTTTACTTTGGCAGGTCATGCTGATGCGGTAACATCTGTGGCGACTATGGGAACAAAGGCAATTTCTGTTTCGGACGATAATACTCTCAAAGTTTGGGATTTGTTGAGTCGAGAAGTAATTGCTAGTTTCAGCGGAGATAGTGCTTTGAAAGCTTGCGCTATTGCACCGGATGGGGTGACAATCGTAGTGGCGGAAGCTTCGGGACAGGTGCATTTTTTGAGGTTAGAAGAGGGGAAATAGTCATTAGTCATTAGTCATTAGTCATTAGTCATTAGTCATTAGTCATTAGTTGTTAGTTGTTAGTCATTAGTCATTAGTCATTAGTCATTAGTCATTAGTCATTAGTCATTAGTCATTAGTTGTTATGCCGATCGCACTTTTGCTAAAATTTAAAAGTGCGATCGCTCTTTTCCCCAATCTAGTTTACAATTGTTCCGGGTCAATCGCCATCGCTCGCAGCCTTTCTGCCAGTACAGCAGCCCGCTGTTCGGCTTGTTCCAAGCTGCGAGAAACCTCCTCATAACTTGTAAACGGTTCGCCGTCAGGGCGATAAATTTGCCACTCTTCACCCGCCGCTCCTCTGTGGAACAGGCGGCCCGCCTGTGAATTCCTGCAATTCATTAAAAAAAAATCTCATTCACAAAAGAGCGCATCGAAAATAGGGCAGACACCGCCCGCCCTACAAAACTACTTCCTCAGCAACTTCACCCCGCGAATCGAATAATCCAAAAGCTCAATTGGGTGCATCAAAGTAACTGTTTTTCCCTGCAACTCCAAATGCTTCTTAATTTGCAAAGAACAACCCGGATTAGAAGAAGCAATCAACTCCGCCCCAGTATTCAGCAAATTCTCCACCTTTTGCACTCCCAATTCATCAGCAACCTCCGGCTGAAGCATATTGTAAACTCCCGCACTCCCGCAGCACAAAGCCGCATCCACAGGTTCTTTTAACTTCACCCCAGGGATTTGTTGTAGCAACTGACGCGGCTGCAAACTAATCTTTTGGCCGTGCAACAAATGACAAGCATCCTGATAAACAATTGTCAAATCTCCATCAATCAAAGGATTGAGTTTTGCCGTAATTCCCGCACTTGCCAAAAACTCTTGCACGTCCTTAACATTAGCAGCAAATTTCTCAGCTTTCTCCCGATATTGCGGGTCATCTGCTAAAATATGACCGTATTCTTTCAAAGTATGGCCGCAGCCCGCAGCGTTGATAATCACAAAATCAACGCCAGTATTTTCAAAGCTATCAATCATTTGTCTCGCCAAAGCTTTCGCCTGTTCCGCTTGGCCTTGGTGTTCCGGCAAAGCAGCACAGCATCCCTGACTTTTAGGAACCACAACCTCGCAACCGTTAGCCGTCAAAACACGCACCGTAGCTTCATTAACTGGCGAAAATAACAGCCGCTGCACGCAGCCTAAAATCACACCGACTCGATAGCGTTTTTCACCTATTGCCGGAATTACCTCTGGTAAATTATCCCGGAAAGAATCGACAGTAACTTTCGGCAAAATTGATTCCATCGCCGCCAAGCGGGGAAATATTTTTTTCAGCAAACCTGTTTTGCGGACAAGTTTTGGCAGTCCTAATTTTTGATAAATAAACAGCGGTACAAGCAAAGGCCGCAATCTGTGAGGATAAGGGAAGAGATTAAAAATCAGAGTGCGAATTACATTGTCGGAAAAAGTGCGTTCCTGATTTCTAGTAACTTGGTGGCGAGTGGCGGAAATTAATTTGTCGTATTGAACTCCAGAAGGGCAAGTTGTAACGCAGGCCAAACAGCCCAAACAAGTATCGAAATGCTGCGAGGTTGCTTCATTTAATGGTGCGTCGCCTTCGTTGATTGCATCCATTAAATAAATGCGACCTCTAGGCGAATCCATTTCTTTGCCGAGTACGCGATAACTCGGACAAGTTGACAAACAAAAGCCGCAGTGTACGCAAGTATCGATTAATTTCGGGTCGGGCGGATTGTTGGCGTCGAAACCTGGGATTTCGAGGGTTTCTAAGTGGGGATTTTGTGCTAGAAAATTGCTTTCTTTGGCAGGTCTTAAATTGTCGCTGGGAACTTGAGATTTTTCTGAAGTTTGCATATATATATTACCTAATTGTTTTGGTTCCTAGTGACTATCGCCTAAAACCCTTGAGAATTATTGCTTTTAGCTGAGTCTAGATCCCCCTAAATCCCCCTGATTGTTGGGGAGTAGGGGTTGACTTTGAGCATTTCCTGTCCCCCCCGACCTAGGGGCGGTGCCAAGAGTGCCCGCCCTTGGCGCCGGGGGGATCTAGAGCCTAATCGTCAAACAGTAGAGCGGTACTACATAAGACGTTAAGTTGACACCAATGAAACTGAATTTCTGACTACAAAGTTTCAACTAAATACCGCTGAGAAAACGACGGGGACTCAAAAGATTTTCCGGGTCAAACTGCTGTTTAATCCGGCGCATTAAATCGATCGCACTTCCAGTATAGCCCCAAACATCTAACTGTTGCTTGATGTCGGTCGGCGCTGCTAAAACAGTCAGAAAACCGCCTTTCGCTTCGCACCCTCTGCGTACCTGCAACAGCGTTTGGGCCGTCGCATTCTCAAACCGCAAAACCCCCAAACCGCTGCCTGCATGAATCCAAGCGTCCTGTACCGGCAATTCGTTAAGGGCCCTTACAGCTTCCGACGGTCTGATTCCTATTTTGCAAATAATTGCCGACTTTGTGCCAGAATCCCACATAGTTTCTGGCAATCTTTGCCATAACTGATGCTCATCATTTTCGCAGCAGCTAGTGCCTTGCAAACCCAACTTTTCGCCAACTTCCAGCAAGCGGGCTGATTGTTGTTTAACACTTTCGGCGATACTTTGAAATCTGACGATTAATCCCGTGCCCTTTCCTAAGCCTAATTTTGCCACTAATTCAGGTGACAGCAAATCGATCGCACTTGGTGTCAAAGCAGAGGATAATAAGATTTGAGCCGTTTGGGACAAAGCATTAACTTCCCCTGTCAGCACTACGGTTCCCGATGATTCAGGCAGCGGATAAACTCGGAAAGTTACTTGAGAAATGACGCCCAAGGTACCGTAAGCACCAGTAAACAGTTTCATCAAGTCGTAACCGGCGACATTTTTAACAACTCGACCCCCGGCTACGGCAATTTTACCGTCCGATCGCACAAAGGTAATTCCCAATAGCAAATCTCTCACCCCCCGATAGCGATGCCGCAAGGAACCCGCATCAGCAGTAGCGACAATGCCGCCCAAAGTTGCCTGTTGCGAATATGCTGGATCGATCGGCAAAAATTGACCTGCTGCAGCTAAAATTTGTTGCAAATCCGCAAACTTCATCCCCGCTTCCGCAGTCACGGTTAAATCGCCCACAGCGTGTTCTACAAGTCGATTGAGGCGCGAAGTGCTGACAGCCACAAGCCCCCCTGCCCCAGGATATCCCCCTAAATCCCCCTTAAAAAGACCCACTTTGACAACATCTTGCTCCCCCCTTTGTAGGGGCGGTGCCCCCGTGCCCGCCCTGGGCAGGGGGGGATCGGAGTCTAATTTGACTAAACCGCCCCAATCAAGTTTGCTGCCGCTGCCACAGGGCAAGACTGCACAGCGATTTTGCCCAGCCCAAGCAATGACAGCCGCCAGTTCTTCCTGAGTATTGGGGTAAACGGTACAATCTATTTTCGTGTCGGGGGCAACTGCTTTTTCTACCCGTTCTTGCCAAAATAGCTCTGTATCTTGCCAGCGACAGATGCCAGCAGTCCCGACAATACTTTCTAATTCTTGTGTGCTTACGTAATTTTCGGTAGAAAAAGATTTCATGAAGGTTATCAGACGCCCGGTAAAAAAAATTCTCAAAACATTGCCTAAAACCATTAAATATTAATACGGGCCCGATATTCAAAACATGAAGAAACAAATGTCTCAAAACCGAATTTCTCTGGGAATTACCGGTCTCAACGAAGTGATTGGCGGCGGCCTAATTTCTCAACGCTCTTATCTGGTGCGTGGCGGCCCGGGTACTGGCAAGACTACACTCGGCTTTCACTTTTTGGCTGCTGGTGTGGCTCTGGGAGAAACGCCCCTGTTTATTACTTTAGGAGAACCCGAAGCGCAATTGCGGGCCAATGCCGCAAGTCTCGGTTTTGATATGGAAGCGATGGCGTTCCTGGATTTGAGCCCATCCTCAGAATTTTTTACAGAAGTTCAGACTTATGACATTTTCTCGCCCTCGGAGGTGGAGCGAGAACCGACTACACAAAAGATTATCGAACGAGTCCAAGCTGTCAAGCCACAACGGGTGTTTTTGGACGCGATAACTCAATTTCGCTACTTAGCTGCGGATGAGTTCCAATTCCGCAAACAAGTTCTATCTTTTCTGCGCTTTTTAGTCGAAGGGGGGGCGACGGTGGTGTTCACCTCAGAAGGCACTTCAAGTGCTCCCGATGACGATTTGCAATTCATCAGCGACGGAGTAATTTATTTAGAACTCCGCCCTGAAGGACGCGCCATGTCTGTCACCAAGCTGCGAGGCTCCAACTTCCGCAGCGGCCGCCATTCGCTGCGCCTGACTCAGGCTGGTATGGAGGTATTTCCGCGACTGCTTCCAGATAACTTTCAACAGGATTTTGTTGCGGAAGCAATTTCTTCTGGGGTTCCAGAAATGGACGAACTACTGCACGGGGGACTGGAACGGGGGACTGTCACGGTGATTACCGGGCCTAGCGGCGTTGGTAAAACGACGGTGGGGGTTCAGTTTATGAAGGAAGCGGCGGGAAGGGGGGAGCGATCAGTAGTTTACATTTTTGAGGAGTCAAGTTCTACTCTGCTGCAGCGCTGCGAATCAGTTAACATCCCGGTTGGGGCGATGATGGGGCAAGGAAGTCTTTCCGTGATACCCGTGGAACCTTTGCTGTACTCGCCGGATCAGTTTGCCTCTATGGTTCGCCAGCAGGTGGAGCAGGAAAAGACGCAGATTGTGATGATTGACAGTATTTCTGGCTATCAGCTTTCGATGCAGGGGCAAGATTTGGTGCACAATTTGCACGCTTTGTGTAAGTATCTGAAGAATATGGGAGTCACCGTTATCTTGATTAATGAGGTAGAAGCCATTAGCGGAGATTTTCGGCTGACCGAGATCGGGATTAGCTATTTGGCGGATAATCTTCTGTTTCTACGTTATCTGGAATGCCAACTCCATAATAGGACAGAAATCCGCAAGGCGATCGGAGTAATTAAAAAACGAGTCAGCAATTTCGAGAGAAGTCTGCGAGAACTCGAGATTACTCGCTACGGCATCAAAGTCAGCAAACCGATAGCGGGGCTGCGCGGCATTTTGAGTTCGGCGCCGGTGTGGATTGAGGCGGGAGGGGAGGAAGATTGAATCGGGATTTGTGCTGCTGTTTTGGGGCAATTGCAGCTAATTTTACAGTCGTGAATCTACTAATCAGTAGGGGCGCACCGCGCACCTCACCACTAGCCTAAGTCCTGGAAAACTTAAATATATTGGTAAATTTGTGTATTTTTCGACTTTTATAGCAGTTTTCAATTCTCTGAAATACAGTAGAGGCACAGGGCACGCGGCCGTATCCTGTACCCCAGCATCTGTACTTCACTCAACTGAAAACCTATGTAATCCCTCGCCGAAAAGTAAGCTAATACCAGATAAAAAAAGAATCCAACTTTAGGCCACCTCCCAACCCATATATAATCAGTCGGGAGCATCTCAATGAAAGCAGCCCAGCCCAAAATTGGAGTTAGGAGCCAGGAGTCAGGAGTCAGGAGGAAAGAGTCAGAAGGAAGCAGGAAGAAGAAGTGTTTTTACAAATATGAGATGCTCCCAATCAGTCACTCCCCCTTCTAAAATCTAAAATCTAAAATCTAAAATCTAAAATGGTTATAACCCCTATTCACAGGAAGCTGATAAATGACTGGCACTTCAATAATTTTAGCCGTAGACCGCAATCAGCGCAACTTGGAACTGTTAGCACAGTTTCTCAACAAAGAAGGATACCAGATGATCGCGGCTTATAACTTTGAAGATGTTGCACAAGCTATCAGTCAGCCTGCTAGGATCGGGATGGCTTTAGTAGATATTTCTGGTTTCGATCGCCGGATTTGGGAGTGCTGCGAACAACTGCGAAATCACCAAATCCCTTTTCTGATACTCTCGCCCAAACAAAGCGCTGCCATTCAGCACGAAAGCCTCTGCCACGGTGCTCGGAATATGTTGGTAAAACCTTTGATCGTTAGAGATTTGCTATCCATTGTTCACAGCTTGCTAGGAGAACGTGCGTGAGTCAAATTTTATTGCTTGTCGAACAGAAAGAAAATCGCCGCTTGTTATTAGAATGGCTAGCAGTTTACTATGAGGTTTTGCTGCCAAACTCAACAGAAAATAGTGAGGAGTTTTTACCATTTAATCAATCTTTTGACCTGGGGATAATTGACGGTATTTCCTTGAAACGCCACTGGCAATGGGTGGCAGCCCAAAAACAGGCAGAACACCCGGTATGCTTGCCTTTTCTTTTGATTACATCCCGCTCGGATGTAGGGATGGCAACGCAATTTATTTGGCAAAGTATTGACGATTTGATTATCGCTCCGATCGAGAAGATAGAATTGCAAGCGCGGGTGGAGATTTTGCTGCGATCGCGCCAGTTGTCTTTAACTCTCAAATTGTCTCACGACCAACTCGATCGCACTCTGCAAACAGCCCAAGAACTCAACGAGATGAAAACATCTTTGCTGTACATGATTGCCCACGATGTTCGCAATCCTTTGAATTTCATCATCGGCACTACCCAACTTCTTACCAAGTACAAGTTGACATTAACAGATGAGAAAACACAAGAACTGTTAGACAAAACTCAAGCCGCCGCAAAAGGCATTGATCTGTTATTAGATGATGTTCTGTTGCTGGGGCGTGTTGAGTCAGGAAAAACCGGGTTTTCCTTGCTACCGATAGACTTAGCAAAGTTTTGTAATGAGTTGGTAGGGGAATTTCAGAACAGCCTGAAGTTGAAACCGGAAAATGATCGGGTAACGCTGATTTTTGTAAATCACCATCCAGCCGCGATGGCGTGTTTGGAGGTAAGCTTACTCCGGCGAATTCTGGGCAATTTGCTGTCCAATGCTATTAAGTATTCTCCCCCAAATACCGAAGTGATCTTTGAATTAAAACTTACTGAAGCCGAGGCTATTTTTTCGGTACAGGATGCAGGAATTGGCATACCTGTCGCCGACCAAGAACGGTTGTTTGATTCATTTTACCGGGCTAAAAATGTCGGTCGAATTCCCGGTACGGGACTGGGGCTGAGCATTGTTAAAAAATGCGTGGACTTGCACGGTGGCGAAATTACTGTCAACAGTGAAGAAGGGGTTGGCAGTACATTTACAGTAACGCTGCCGATCGCACAACCTGGAAAAAAGCAAATCTCGCCTGCAACGCCTTAAACTAGATGCAGGCATTATATTGGGATATTCATTGATAACTTTGACGCCCGGATGAGGCTATACGTGGTAGTCTGACCCTGATATGTATCCTCAAAAAACTTAAGAACACTCTCGCTATTTTACAACGCCAGAATTTGAAGAACCATTAACAGTCGCTGGTCAACTGATGAAATTGAGCATCGTCGTTCCAGGAGCGATCGACGAGCGGGAGAATTGGCGATCGTTCCTCAAAGCTCGATCGGCATCGTAAAAAATGTTGAACGCACCCAAAAAATAATTAGATACCATTCAAAACTTATCTGAGTAGCCAGACTTTATATTTCTGAAAAAAAGCGACCCAACAACCGTCACATCTGAGATTATCTGATGAGTATTTTAACACTTTAAAAATGGTTAATAAACTCTTTTATGAATTATTTTCGGACTCTTGTGCCGTACAATCAATCAAGAGTTGAAGAGCGATCGCATGAGCTTTCATGTGGACAGTCCAACTGTTCAACTATTAATGGTTGAAACCTGATGTCTCCCGGTTCAATTGCCACTCTTCTCCACCAAGCTGGCAACAAGAGCAGCCAAAACTTACCCAAAGACACAGAACGCTGCTCGTGAACAAAAACCAAGGTCAGGAGAGCCACCAGTCGTAAGACGGCTGAGAGGGCAAACACCCCTGGCAAGCCACCGAGATTGGTCAAAGTGGCGAGAAAGCCACCCACGGTGATTCCCATTGCCCCAGTGACACCAGGAACCGCGGCCGCGATCGCAAAGTATATCGACTGATTCAACAGTGGTGCCACCGACATCATCAGATTACCACTGCACAGGTCGATCGCCGCCCACGTTGCACCACCGATGATGTGCAACAGCGGGAACCACACCCATAGGAAAATTGGAGCCGTTCCCCCTTCTAGCCAGAGTAGAGGGGTCAGAGCCACCAAAACTCCCACTACTAGCATAATCGGGCGATTCCCAACCCGGTCAGCCAGCTTCCCCCAAAAAACCAGCATCAGCAAGTTAGCACCAGCACCTAAGCTGCTATAGAGCGTTACCACGCTGACATCTATCTTTAGGTCATCCAGCAAGTAAAGATTAAAGAAGGGCGCGCTGACGTTAACGGCAAAGCTCCATAGACCAGAGTAAAGCAAAAACTTTAAAAAATTGGCTTCCTTGAGAAAGCTAAAAATTGTCCCTGTGGATGATTTTTCGCCTGTATCTGAATGCGTGTGTACAAGCTTTGGGTTCACATCGGTCATAAAGAACTGACAACCTAGACTGATGAGGCCAAGCACAATTCCTAAAACCAAGATGGCACTGTAACCTTGGAGCTTTCCACCGGGCCAGTTCGATACCACTAGAGCCAGCAACGGCACACCAATGAGAGTCGTCAAGCTGACAGCACTATTGCGAAAGCCAAAATACCGCCCGCGCAACCGCTGAGGTACTAACGCCGCCATCCAGCTCAAGAAGGAAGCACGACCTAAAGATTCTAAGACTTGAGTTATCCAGATGATTGCCAATGTCAACTGCACTAGCTGATGTCCGGCCAGATGAAATGAGCCTCCCAACCAAAGGGCTGGCACGAGAATCAGCCACAGCAGTCGCGATATTCCGAAAATCCAGAAGGAATACCAGTGGCGGCTCTGTGTTCGGTCTGCTATATAAGCTCCGAACGGTTGGAGCAAATTTACCAGTTGAGGAATGGAGGAGAGCATACCAATTTCGACTGGACCAGCCCCCAAATCGAGCAAGAAATTACTGAGCAACGCGCCGCCGATGATGCTGTAAAAAAGCGTAGCGAAAACACCGTCCAAAGTTAGTGCTCTGAGGCTCGATCGAGTTTCCGGTTTGGAAAGTTTTAGATGCCCATTTGTCAGAAGTACCGTCTCTGGTAAGGCTATATCCTCTTGGATTTCCTGAAGATCGAGAGGATTCGTTCCTACTAAGCTGTAATCTTCTTCTTGTTTTTCGAGCATACTGGATAGCCAATAGATAAGCTGCTACGCAGCTTAATTGTATAACATAAGATTAAGTATTTTAAGGAGCACAGCCATAGATGCAAGCTAAAAGTCTATACGCTTGGTTTACAACTATTTATTCCTCGGAGATCCCCCTAAATCCCCCTTAAGAAGGAGGACTTTGAGTAAGTTCTGATATCCCTCTTTTTAAGGATGGCTAGTAGGGGGGATCGAGCTTAACTGAACCGTATTGAGCTAAAAGTTATCGCTCTCACAAGTAAAAAGAAAGATTACTTAAATAAATTAGAAAAAATAAGAATGCCAAAATTACCGATTAATTATTATTAATTGCATTGATTAATAATAATAATTAATCAATAAATAGCTAAGTTTTTATAAATTTCCTATGCGACAGTAGGTTACTGGGTTCTTCAGGGTGAACCCAATAAAACAGAGAGCTTTTCAGATGGAAGAAGTCAATCGATTTTAGATTTTAGATTTTAGATTAAAGAATTGACCACACGGATAAATTCGGGGGGCAAGTTTCATCGGATACAGGTTTTTTATTTTTCCACGGATGAATCCGGGGGGTTTTATTTTGGACGCTTTCGGTCAAGGTAACTTTCGGAAACCCACCTCTTAGTATGAATAAATGTTGCTAAAAATGAGAACCTAATCAAAGTTCTAAAGGAGCAAGAGCGTTCAATAAGTCTTCTAGGATAAATCGCAGCAAAGATTGAGTTGCTAATATTAAACCTAATCGAGCTTGGGCGAGCTTTGGCTGTTCTATTTTAACTTCTCCCCAAATTCGGCACTGGCTGTAAAAAATCTGAAATGATTCGCTCAAACTATTGGCTAATTTGAAATAATTGACAGGTTGTTCGCGGTTCTTTACATCAAAAGTAGGATATAAATTGTCTAGCACTGTTAAGAGTTGGGATATTAAACGGCGTTCTGCAGGATGCACTAACCGCAGTCGATCGCCCTCGTCAATCCAAGGGATAGGATTTGGACTCGCCAGCGACCAAATTTCCGGCGCTGTAGCGACATCGGGCTGCGTGATCGCAATTATCCGATCGCGGTGGGCCATTCGCAGCAGGGAACAGCAGCGCGCGTGGCTGTACTGAATGGGAAACAGTCGATCGGCACACACAACAGGAGATAATATTCTAGATTCTGGAACTGGGAGGTTCGTTTGAGCTAAACGCTGCAACCAGACGGCTAAACCTGCATCAGTCAACTCCAGCTCGATAATTCCCGCCGGCGCCACTTTAACGGCGAAATCCGGGTAGCACAGCGGTTCGAGTGTTTCGGCCAACTGTGCAGCGATTGTCTGCGGTGTCTGCTGCCAAGTTTTAGCCAATTTCAGGGCGATCGCAGACATGTACAGCACCCGCGCGCTATCTTTACTCCGATTTAACGGAAATATTGCACCATTCTCAATTACTTGTTTAGGGACAGGCATCTTGCCTGTTCCACAAGAAAATTCATCTCTTGTGGAATGGGCATCTTGCCCGTTCTTGAGAATGGTGCAAGATTTAAGATTTAACGGGAATATTGCACCATTCTCAATTACTTGTTGAGGAACAGGCATCTTGCCTGATCCACAAGAAAATTCATCTCTTGTGGAATGGGCATCTTGCCCGTTCTTGAGAATGGTGCCACCTATGAGATTTAATGGAATTTTCCCTAGTGCCTCTTGCTGGCCGATCGCCCTTTGGAACCTTGAAAGCAAGAAACACTTCACTGTAACTTCCGGGCACTGCTCCATATTTGCTGTATCCATATCGGCTCATCCTACCGTAAGAGCAACGAGCGACTGTTACCACTTGCACTGTTCTTGTACGTTAAACTGCTGATGTCAGAGATAGTCGATCAGCTCCCCGGATCAGGGCTACCTCGAATTAATCGGCTTTCTAGCCATTTGTTTGCTAACTATACAATAATTTACGACAAATTTTTTGCTGAACTCTACCATTTTGATGTATTTTTTGCTACATTAAATCTTTCGGTAAAACTAAGAAAAGTCAGCACAGTTAAGAAGCGTGCAAGCTTGATCGGGGGTTGGTTGTCTCACTTGGTATCGCACTGCTGGCAAAAGCTGTTTTTCTCACTATCAAATATATCCCAGAGCCTCACTTATGCAATCAACTTCCACACATCTAGAGACTATCGATCGACCTTTTATCACTTGGCAGCGAATTATCGACTGGGCCCAGGAACACTACCGCTGCCGGACTTTTAGCAAAGATGAGCGGATTCCCGCAAGACCCGGACTGCTGTATTTAGTCCAGAAAGGTTCTGTGCGGCTCGTAGGCAGCGCTCAAGTTAGCGCGGCAGCAGCGAAGTCAAAATCCGTTGACAAAACTACAGAAGAAGCTTTTTTGGGCTTCGTCGGGGCCGGTCAGCCCTTTGAACTTGTTGCTCAGTCTCCGTTTACTCTCCAAGCTTACGCCCATGCCGATCAAACTCACGTAGTGTGGATGTACTGGCACGACTTGGATAATTGGCCTCACTTTCGCAGGGAAATTTTGGATGCGTTTCGCTACCAGCACCAGCGGAAACTTCTCTGGCTAAGCACTTTGGGACAGCGCCGGACGATTGATCGACTGTTGGGATTTCTCACTTTGTTGATCGAGGAGTTCGGCGAACCTTACGTAAGTGACGACGAACCGGATGTAGTTCGGGGCTACCGGCTGCCTTGGGCCTTGACTCACGCTCAAATTGGCAGCGCAATTGGCTCAACGCGGGTGACGGTGACACGACTGATGGGTAAGTTGCGATCGAAAGGTTTGATTAATACTGAGGATGATAATTTAATCTGTTTGCCGGCTAAGTCTAACCCCCAAAAGACAAAAAACCACAAGCAGGACGTAGAAGATTCCCTGGAAGATTCCCTGGAAGATTCCCTGGAAGATTCCTTGGATGATTCCTTGGATGATGAAGATTCTCTCGAAGAATCTGCATAAAATCCTGCGGTAAATTGCCAACAAACAGCACGTCACTATTAGTTTTGGGCAGTCGCGCTCGATCGCTCGACAGTGTACGATTAATTGTGTAAAATTTTCCCGTTCTCGAAAGGTGCGACTGACAATGACCGATGACAAGCAAAAATCTTCAATCCCGAACAATCAGCAACGGGTGGTATTCTGCGACTTTGACGGCACGATAACTGTTGAAGAAACTTTTGTGGCAATGCTCAAGCATTTCGCACCCGAATTGTCGTCTCAACTGATGCCTGAAATCTACGCTAGAAGGCTGAGTTTGCGATCGGGAGTGCGGCAGTTATTAGAGTCTATTCCCTCGGAACGTTACGGGGAAATTGTGGAATTTTCTAGGGGAAGGCTGATGCGGCCGGGATTGTTGGAGTTGCTGGATTTTTTGGACGAAAAAAAGGTAGATTTTGCGATCGTTTCCGGCGGTCTTCGGATTATGGTAGAGACGGTAATGGGCGATTTGGTACACCGGGCGAGCGTTATTTATGCTGTGGATGTGGATGCTAGTGGCCCTCGCTTGCAAGTCAATTCTGAGTTTGAAGGAGATGAGGAATTGGTGTCTAAGGTGCGGGTGATGGGCCAGCACCCGGCCCAGGAACAGGTGGCAATCGGAGATTCCCTGACGGATTTTAATATGGCTTTGCAGGCTTCCTCGGTGTTTGCGCGCGATCGGCTTGCCCAGTATCTAGACGAACAGCAAAAGCCTTATACTAAATGGGATAATTTTTTTGATGTGTTGGAAAATTTGTCCCAAAAATGGAATTGAAACTATCGCCTTTCTCAGGTAATATAAATTCCGTTTGCATCGGTATTGTATGATGTTAAATTTTGTAGGGGCCCGTGAGCCAGCAACAATGGCCTATAATAGACAATATAATAAACCCGCCCCCGTGCATATAAGTCCGATGCTACTGGATTTGATATAAGGTGCACAATGCACACCCTACGTTTAGATAGGCCAGCGCAATTCCTATTAACGTAAAAAGTAGATTAAAAATTGAGGATTTGTAAACAATGAGTGGCGATTTGAGATCGGATTTAATTGCAGCAGCCAAACATTTTTACGATCGCGGTTGGATGGTTGGGACTGCTGGCAATCTTTCAGCCCGCTTACCAGATGGCAGTTTTTGGATTACTGCTAGTGGCCGCGCGAAAGGGCAGTTAACTGAACAAGATTTTATCAGAATGAACTCAGACGGCGCTATTGTTGAGCAACCTGTTGCCGACAGCCGCCCTTCAGCCGAAACCAGCATTCATTTAGCCGTTTACAATTGTTTTCCAGACGCTAAAGCTTGCTATCACGTGCACTCCATTGAAGCAAATTTAGTTTCTCGGCTAACCGCAGGAGATGCAGTGCCTTTACCCGCGATCGAAATGGTGAAAGGTTTGGGGGTGTGGGAGGAAAACCCGCAAGTGTCGATACCCCTCTTTACAAATTATTTAGAAGTGCCTAAGATAGCCAAGGAAATTTGCGACTTCTTTGCCATTTGTGCGCCCTCTGTACCCGCTTTATTAATTCGCGATCACGGTATCACAGTCTGGGCAGACTCGCCAGCCGCTGCCTACAATTACGTAGAAATTGTAGAATACATTTTTCGCTATACGATCGCAGCCCGCCAATTAAATTTAGATTGAAGATTTGAGAGTAGAGATTGAGCGGTGCATGCATTCCGAGGCTTAGGGATTTCAAATTAGGAAACGAGCAAACGTCCAAAATAGACAACAGTTATGGCTAAATATACCAGGATTTTATCGATAGATGGAGGCGGAATTAGAGGAATTATTCCCGCGCAAGTTTTAGTTAGCGTTGAGTCAAAGCTGCAACAAAAAAGTGGCAACCCAGAGGCGAGAATAGCTGACTATTTTGATTTAATCGCGGGCACGAGTGCGGGAGGAATTTTAACTTGCATCTATTTGTGTCCTGACGGCGAAAATCCCACCAGACCTCGGTGGTCTGCCGAAGATGCTCTTAATTTTTCGATTAAGAGCGGCCGCGACGTTTTTAAGACTTCATTATGGCAAAAAGTCAGATCTCTAGATGGTTTGAGAGATGAGAAATATCCCAGGGAACCCTTAGAAAAATTATTTGGGGAAAATTTTAGCGATTACAAACTCAGCGAACTGCTAAAACCTTGTTTAATTTGCAGTTACGACATCGAAAGGAGAAAAGCTCACTTCTTCGATCAAATAGATGCTCAAAAATGTCCAGCAGAAGACTATTTCATTAGAGATATCGCCAGAGCAACATCGGCAGCTCCCTCTTATTTTGAGGTTGCTAAAATCTACTCTTTTAGCAATGAATGCTACGCTTTAATTGACGGGGGAGTATTCGCAAACAATCCCGCACTTTGTGCCTATGCAGAAGTTAGAAATAAATTCAGAATTCCTGACGACCGCCCCGACAAAGGCCCGACAGCAAAAGATATGGTAATTTTATCCTTGGGAACCGGAGAAGCTCAGAAAAAATACCCCTACGAAAGAGTAAAAAATTGGGGTCAAGTTGAGTGGGTTGAGCCTTTGATTAATATCATGATGACGGGAGTTGCGGAAACTGTAAATTATCAACTAATTCAAATTTATGATGCGGTTGAAAGACCGAATCAATATTTGAGAATTACTCCCGATTTGAGCCACGAACAACCGCTGCAGATTGATGATGCCTCGGAAGAGAAAATATCAGACCTGCTGAGAATTGGCAAGAAGCAAGCCGAAAAGAATAATGAACAGTTGGATAAGTTTATCGACTTGTTACTTGCGGAGTAGTCCTAGAGTTTTCGTCATATTGTAGGGTGGGTTGGGCGCGACGATTAAGTTAAGTCACCAATAAATAAATCTTAAACCGCGCCTAACCCACCAACCGCAGGGCAAGCCGACTGAAAATATATGTTGACAAATCGTGCAATAATTGCCGTAGGATTGCCGAAAATCTCTATTTAGCAGTGCTTCGCCCTGTTTGCAATTAATCGCGAGCCGTCAGTCATTGGTTAAGAAATACCAAGAAAAGTACGATCGACCTTTAGATGAAACCTTCAATAACAGGTGGTTTCAGCGGTTTTTCGTGACGCTGTTCCTGGGTGGCCAAGTGCTGCTACGCATAATCCAAGGCAAAATTGACCGCCGCAAAATCATGGAACATTTAGTAACAGTAGGTCTGGATTCTTTGCGCTCGGTGCTGCTAATAGCCTTTTTTGGCGGCATGATTTTTACCTTTCAATCAGCCAGAGAATTGGTTCACTTTGGGGCGGTAGGGGCGGTGGGAGGTGCTTTTGCTGTGGCATTTTGTGGGGAATTAGCACCACTTTTAACGGCGGGCGTGGTGGCGGGACAAGTCGGTTCGGCTTTTGCGGCAGAGATAGGAGAAATGCAGGTGACGGAACAAATAGACGCCCTGTATATGTTGAGAACAAATCCGGTTGATTATTTAGTAGTGCCGAGGGTGATAGCTTGCTGCATCATGCTGCCGATTTTAACAATTTTTGCGGTAGCGGTGGGGATTTTGGGCGGGCTATTTGTAGCGGTTAATTTTTATAATTTGGAACCGTCGGTATTTTTGGAATCAGTGCGGACTTCTTTGGGGCCTTGGGATTTAGTAACTGTGGCGATTAAGAGTTTTATTTTTGGGTTAATAATTGCCCTTGTCGGTTGCGGTTGGGGATTGACGACGGTGGGCGGAGGGAAAGGAGTAGGTCAAGCTGCAACGGCTGCGGTGGTGACTTCGTGGGTGTTTATTTTTGTGGCGGATTTGTTTTTATCGCTGTTGATGTTTTACGAGTTGGGGATTATCAGAAGTTGATAATCTTGGCGATTATAGCAGGAGTCAATCGATTTTTGATTTTCGATTTTCGATTGACTTGCGCGAGATAAATGCGGGGGCTTGAGGATTTTTGATTTTCGATTTTGGATTGATTCCACGGATAAATCACGTGGCGGGTACCACCTTTGAAATTCGGGGTCAGGAGTTATATTAAATCCGTTGACATCGGAATTATAATCTCTCTCTTCTCTTTCTCTGTTTCCTCTGTGCCCTCTGTGGTTTAATCATTCCGATATAACCGGAATTGATATTATTCGTCCAGATGCTTAAATATTAAGGGTTTGAACAATCATCAACGCCCTACGCCGCCAAGGCGATTGCTATAAAATCAACATGAAGATTTTTTAAACCGCAGATGAACGCAAATAAACGCTGATGCAATTTTATCAGCGTTCATCCGTGTTCATCCGCTGAGATCTGCGGTTTAAAACTCTCAACTTTAGATGGTAGATTGGAGAAAGGAGGGCGATACACTCGAATTGCCTCAATAGGAAATTTCCCATCTGTTTCGGGGACGATTTCGAGGGTGTGTTTGGAGTTGCTCAAATTCTGAGCCAATGTTGTAGAATACTCGCGGCTTGAATCTGCAATTTGTGGCGGAACGTATGAATCAACAAACATTGGTCGCACCTGCCAGGAAATCTCAAACCCTTTAGGCGTAGGTTTTTTAGAGTATTCATAAGAATTTTTTAGCCACCAGTTTCTCGGTTCAATCACGACGCGGCCAGAGTTTGAGACAAACATTTCGTCGTTTGTACCGCTGCCGTCGTAACCTGTTTTAGAACCTACAACGTCAAATTTAAACTTGCTGGCGTCGCTGTTAATCTCAGTAATTATGGCTTTCCAATCTTCGACGATTAGCGGTTTTTGACTGGATATTTGGATGATTGCTGGCCAACCGACGCCAAGGCTAAGGCTAGGTCTGGTGATGCTGTAAAGTTCAGGAAATTCTGAGGGTTTTTTCCCGTCGATCGCAATTTTAGCAGAAATTGCCTTGCCGTTGAAGGTTTTATCGGCGATCGCATCTATTCTATTTCCTTCAAATTCTAAAACCAACTTGCCATCTTGCCACTTAACATCCCTGCCAACTGTATAGGTTTTCACTAAATCCTGCTGCGGTTGAGGAGAATTTGGCTTGTATCGCAGATGCGGTTTTATGAGAGCTGCTAGGAGAAAATTTCCCCAATCGTTGAGGTGAATGCTGTCGCTCAATAGCTGTTGGGGCTGCAAGCGATTGTCTTTCAAATACCTGCGCCACGGTTCACGAATTTCGGCGATTTCGCAGCCGTATTTATCGGCAAACTCCGGCAGCCATTTAGTAGAATGAGTGTTGTGCCATTCGTATCTGCTGACTGAATTTGGATCGTCGCTGTTGCCTGTCGGCATCCAGTCGATGTGGTCTGAATGCAAGAGTATTTCGCTAGCAGTGCGGCTGCGGACATTGGCAATTATGGCTTCGTAATCTTCACCGCCTCCGTAGACGTGAAAAATTAGCAAGTCTGGATAAAAAGGATACAAATCGTGTTCGCTGGGACGGATTAAAATCGGGGCTGAAAATCCTGCGAGTGCCCGATTTTCCACAATCAAATCTGCATTGGGAAATCGCTGTTTCAAATCCTTTACTACCTCTTGCCACCAATCTTGTTCTGTGATGGATTGACCGTAAAATAGGATACGCACTTGGCGGCGGTCTGTGGGAGTGCTAGCAGCAAGTAGCCCCATCGTCCTTTGAATCCTCGCTCCAAAAGTAGCATTATTTGCAATAGGAGCGGGTGGGGGGAATGGCGTATCGGCAGCTATTTTTTTGATGAGCGGAACTAACAGAAAGCTCAGACACAAAAAAAGCAGCCACAAGTAGCGATAAATCTTGGATTTTCTGCTATTTCCTGGGTGTTTTGCCATTGTTCTATTTTTTCCTGTCCGTTTAACTTCGCTCAAGGCGACTGTGGGATAAATGTTACGCCTCTAATCATTAGCTGTAGCGTGCTTATGGGCGCACCTCACCAGTAGCTGTAGTGTAGGCTGTCTGGAAATATATTACCAAATTGAGCAAGCCAAAAAGTGATATAATGCCAGCTAATTAATTGCAGGAGATCGATCGCACGTCAAATGGATTACAAAACAGCCCGCAGTTTTCTGATCGACCAAGGAACCGCCCTGGAAACCAAGAAAAATCCCGACGCCTTCCTGATGCGTCTCAAACAAGGTCAACCGCCCGTACCCGGACAGGTGACATCGATTTTATTAGCTTTAAAAATATTGTTTGAGAGTCTGCAAGAATCTCCAATGCTCGATCGACAATTAATCTCGGCACTGCATTTACTGTCAGTAGAAGGTTTGCAGCAATTTGAAGCAGGACTTCGCAGAGGAGTTTCTTGGCCGCCGCTGCTGAAGGAAGACTTAAATCGAATTGCGATCGCAGTCAAGAATATCTTTTCCGGCGTCTGGCAATAATTAGCTCAGCAAGCACCGAACCCGATACCCACCGCCAGCCAACTCAATTTTTTTTATACAATTATTTGTAAAAATTTATGTTAATCTTGCTACATTTACCCTCCAATTGTGGCATCTTAATATAAGAATCACTTCAAACAAACAATTGGAGATACTACTCATGAACGCTGAAGAAAAAGCTAGACAACTAATTGCACGAGAAAGGCAGCATAGCGAACACTTGCACGAATCTATGCTCAATCGTTCCTCCCACGAGCTAGAAACACATGGGGAGGGAATTGCTGAAGAAAAAGCCAGAGAATTAATGGCTCAAGAAAGGCAGCACAGCGAACACCTGCACGACTCTATGTTAAGCCGTTCCTCCCAAGAGGTAGAGGCATCGATCGCACCCGATGACACTGACAAATAAATTTTGTAAACACAAGACTTACGGACAGATACCAAGAAACCTGGTTTTTATACCATTTTTCATACCATAACAAAGGGCTGTAAAAATGTTTTTGTATAAACAACCAGGTTTCTGAGTCTTGCAATAGTTCAGCACAGCAAAACTCTACTCAAATCGAGGATAATTTTAGGTGCAATCAAAACAGCCCTTGCTCGGTTGGCAGCCGCTATCACAAACATCCACGCGCCATATATAACAATCCTCGCATCATTTGTGAATTTCTTACTCCCTCCCCTTGATAAGGGGAGGGTTGTGAATTTCTTACTCCCTCCCCTTGATAAGGGGAGGGCTGGGGTGGGGTAAAAAATTTACGACTCCTGCAAGGATTGCTATATCGCAATAGAAAATACCAAGTTCTACTGCTCGCGAAAGCTTTCGAGGGATGCCAAAAGAGCTGGCAGCCCCGCTAGCGCAGCCGACACCAGAGCCTCATCTTTGTAAACTCGAGATAGCCGAATACGGGTACTTTTAGACGCAGAGGTGAAAGAGCCTCGCCGTTGGGAATTTCCGGTTTCAACCCGCCCTAAATTTTTTGTTTCTCGCGTCAGGCAAAACATATCAGTATCCTCGCAGTATTGTCAATTAATCCCTAAATATGCGCCCGTAAAATTTCTCACGGCTTGCTGTATGTTTCTATTATTACTCAGATAGGTAACAGAGATGAAACCATGCAATAATTATTCACGATAGGCAGGGATCAACTTAAACTGCTTAACGGCTTTTATTAATTTGTTACACGGCGCGCGTTTGTTTAAGCCGATCGCCCACGACGACACAGACAGCAGCAACCAAAAAGGCGATCGCCCCCACCATCGCCGTTGTCACAGCAGGAATCGCCTTTGGTGCCACAAACACCACAGAGTATAAACTCATCCCCAGGGAAAAACCACCAAAATACAAACCTACGCCAAATCCTCCCCGCAGCGGAGGAACCAGAGACAAAGCAAAAGGAACCGTACCAGTAGTAATCAAACTATTAGTAAAAATCACAGCCAAAACAGTCGCCACTACCATCACCCATCCCTGACTAAAAACCATTGCTAACAGCAAAATAGCCGTTGCTACCAATCCACCCAACAGGGTACGCTGGCCGCCCATACGCACCGCAATCACCCCAGCCAGCAAAGAAGCAAAAGCCAAAGCCAAAGTAAATCCCGCCATTAACAACTTACTATCAACACTCGCGATTTGAGTTTGGAAAACATGGGGCAAAATCCGTTCTCCCATCGCCCGACTTCCCCAAGCAACAGCCATTCCCGTCACCGCAATTAACCCCAGCGCTGTGATAGAAACTTTCTCGGAAATTGCAGTATCCGGTGGCAATTCCGACAGCGCAGCATCAGGATTAACCGATCGCAAAAAAGCCACCGCACCCAACAATACAAACGAACCAATAGCGAAGGCAAAAGCTGGGCCCAAACTCAGAAGAAAATCCCCCGCAACAGGCCTGGCCGCCCCAACCAATCCCCCCACAAGAACCAATAAACTCATGGCTTGGGGCAACTGCGTTTGGGTTGCATATTGGCCCAACAGCGACACTGCGGGCGATCGAAACATCGCCATTGCGATCGACCAAGCTACTATTACCACAAGCAAAAGCCAGCGCAGGGGCGAGACTGGATTGCCGAAAATAAAAATAGCCGGAATCGCAATAAATAGCACCGACGACAGAATAGTGCCGACAACAATTAGCGGAAAACGAGTGCCCATCCAGTGACGCTGCTTGTCAGAAAGCCAGCCAAAAAAAGGTTCGATCGCAATTGCCAAAGTATCCTCTAGAATGGTGATTCCCCTGTCGAGTCCCGGAAAACCAAATCCCGCTAAAAGCTGAGGCAAATACAGTCGGTAAAGCATCCAACTCAGAGTAATTGCCCCTTGCAAAGCCGCCACGCCCCCGACTTGTCGCCACAGAATGAAAGACTGAGATTGAGATTTTTTCATGTTTTTGACAATATTTTATGCGATCACCAGGGGGCGGGTTGATCTATACTATTAGCTACCTAAAATATCTCTGGTGAAATCCGTACCTTGTATTTTGAAAGAGGTAAATGGCGATTTATGGTTGCACGGGGGCAGATTTATGAGATGATTGGTCTTAGGCACTGATGGTTGGTATAACCCGCCGCTACAAGTTATCTTCTTTAGCTATGTTTTTTGTACCACATCCCCTTGTAGCACCAACAGTTATAGCTCAAATTAGACCGACTGTCCAAAGCTTGCGCGACGGAGACTACCGCTACCGAGACTCCTTTGTGCTCGATCGACCTTTTCGAGAAATTCAATTTCGCAAACAAGACAGATACATCATCGGCAGCGATTCCGACAAACGCACGGGCAAAAGTTACTGCTTCCGGGGCATCCCCCAGCACAACAACATTATTAACATCACGGTAGCGATCGAAATTTCGCCGAAAACAGCACAGCAAACCGAGTGGAAATTAGCACCGGGAAACCCGATTAATTTCGACAAGCTTTATCCACTGCAAGCTGGGCCGGGATTAGAATTGTACAAATGTTTGACAGCATTTTTACCAAAATTGAAGTAATCATATCATGTCCGATCGATCAACCATAATATCCCGGTCGGGGCGGGTTTTTGAGATTGTCAATTATTGGCAGGTATTGTGGGTGAACCCGCCCCTACAAAAATCGCGGTCGCTCGACCAGACATGAAATTATTCGTTATTTGTTAGTGGTTATTTCTTAATCGCTTTGGCTTATTAATAACCAATAACATTCGTTAACAGTTAACAGTCAACAGTCAACAGTCAACAGTCAACATTTAACTTCCTAAGAACCAGCATTTTCCAATTCTTCCCGCAGCATTTCCCGGTAGACTTTCGGCAAACGAGAACTCATAGAATTGTTCTCAATTCCATATCCCAAACTCGTCCAAGTTCCCGAAAGCATCCGCAATACCTCAGTTAATCTTTCCTGCCGCAACATCTCAGAAATATCCGCTTTCCAAAACTTGCGATCGCTCAACCAAGCATAAACCACAGCATCCTGATCTTCTGGTTCAAAACTGTAATCTTCCCAGAATAAAAAATTAGCACGACGCGCCTGATAGCGCTTAGCCTTCTCCTTCCAAGTCGTAGTCAGAAATTGATACCTGCCCGCTGCCGTAGTACACTTGCCCCGATTCGGGCCATTAACAATCTTCACGCACCAGTCAGGATGGCGGCTCAAATCTAATATGTATTTGCCACCGTAAACAACGTGATAAGGTCGAGAAACATTCGACTCGCTAGCAGAAATAGTACGCATCAGCGCCCGAATGTAAGGATCGCCCGTTTTCATAGCCAGCGGTGGGAATTTTCCCCGCCCGCTTACCGACTGCGATAACTGCTGATTTCCCCGCAAACTGTCAACCAAAAAAACACCGCCGCCAATCACAGCGCCGATTAAAAGTATAAATCCGAGGATTTGAATCTCTGCTCGCCTCAGCAAACCTCTTTTGCGACGGCCAAATTTCTCAGCTTCCAGCAAAGTCATTTCCATTTCCGAAATTTCGACCCATTTGCGAGCCACCCGCATCCGGCGCACCCGAAAATCGTATTGATATAGCGGCGCGGCTACCAGCGTTAGACTCGATAAAACCCCCGCCAATTTTATCAGCCAGAAATCTAATTCACCGGCTACGGCAACATTTGTCAGAGTAGATATTCCTGTTAGTAACTGGGCCGGATCGATCGATCGCGCTGGCCAATAAAAAATCGCAAGTTGCACCAACAGCGACAGATTAAATGCAAAAAAAATCACTACAACAGCATTCAAGCCTTCTCGCAAGTGCGATCGAATACCCGTATGCCGGCGCTTGAACTTGCGCGCCACGCGAAAGCGCCCCGGCAGCATAATTAGTAAGGGATTTAAGATTTTGACTGCTAAAAAGTGACAAACAAAAAACACAGGCAACTGAATCAGCCAAGCCGCCAGCAGTAGAGTCAGAAAGCCGATATCGTCGCTGACAAAAGGAATGCCCCTGCGAAGGACAAAACTAAAACTCTGAGCGAGAGCAAATGCCCTTAACCACGAAATCGGATAGGGGAACCAAGCTGGCCACTTGAGAGTTTTCATGCTGGGAAAACGAAATTTTAAGGGCGAATCGTAAAACTATTAAGATTTTGCCAGATTTGGCGATCGGAAAACTGGCAATTCCCCTGCGGTTTGTACTGGTGGGACTTGCGCGCTGATGCCCAGAAACCGGGTTTTTTAACCAAAAACTTGCCTAAAACCCTCAATCTCGGTAAAAAAACCCGGTTTCTTTGTTCGCTACCTGGGACTAAAGAAACCGGGTTTTTTACCTTGGCTGCTGGCTGCAACGGGTATTTTCGTGAAAAAACCCGGTTTCTGGGCACCCGTGCGTCCTAATTCAATCAAATCACACTGGCAAACAACTCCTCAAAACTCTTTTGCGGAGCCTCCGACTTCGCCACAATTTCCACAACCTTGTTGCGAGAAGTCGGCTGAAACAGCGCCTCCACGCACACTTGGGCTACCTTAGTGCGGGGAATGCTGCTTTCAAACATTTTGTCGGCACCAGTCATGACGATCGCATCTGAATTATCCTCATTTTTGAGACCGCCCGGACGGACGATCGTATAAGTCAAGCCGCTTTTTTGCAAATACTCCTCGGCTTGTTTCTTCCAAACCAAAATCAGCCAGAACAAATTCAGCGGGTGAAAAAACTGAGAGACGCACAGAGAAGTCACAAGCACAAAATGCTCAATGCCCTTAGCCTTAGCTGCATCCACCAAATTTTTAGTACCTTCAAAATCCACCTTGTAAGGCGCTGTGGGGTCAAAACCAGGGGCCGCCCCTGTCGCGCACAGCAATACCGTACTATCGCCGATGGCATCGCCCAGAGAAGTCGCATTTAATACATCCCCGGTCACTAACTCAGCCTCCGGTGGTAAAATTTGTCTAGCTGTGTCTAGATTTCGGACTAAGGCGCGCACGGGAATACCTCGCTTGACCAATTCTGCGACGATGCGGCGACCTGTCTGACCTGTGGCTCCTGCTACAAATGCTTTCATATGTCGAGTTATGCTGAACTAGGGTAAGTTTTGTTACTATCAATTTCTCAATTGTAGGGAGGAAACTCCCTTAACACATCCCCAACCAGATCGATTGGCGTGTATAACAGGAGAGCATACGATGAAGCAGGATTCCGCTGAATATCAAACTGTTGAAGCTTCTGACGAAAATAACTACCCAGATGCGAGTTTCCGACACCCCGAAAGTGGAAGCGCGGATGCAGGAGAAGAAGTTGAGCCGATTTGGTTTCACACGCATTTTGAAGACAGCATGGAGATGTACGCGGATGCGGAAACGGTGGGGAACCATTTGAACAACCACAAGAGTTGGTTTTGCCACTGCGCTTCGCCGATGAAGGCCCAGCCGATCGGCGAAAACGGCTATGATTTATTAATCGGGCGTTTTGGGGCTTTCGGCTACCGCGTTGAAGCCAGAATTGGTTTAGAGTTGCTGCCCCCTGACGCTGAAGGCTGCTATTTGATTAAGACTATTCCGGTTCCGAATTATACCTCGCCTGGGTATGAGGTGGATTTTCGATCGGCAATGAAGCTAGTGGAGATACCGTCTCAGGAGTTGGCCGCCGATTGGCCTGCGTCGGAACGTGCTAAGCTGCCACCTGTGATTACCATTACTACCTGGAAGCTGGATTTGGCTGTGGGGGTTTGCTTTCCCAAGTTTATTCGATCGATGTCTCAACCTTTAATAGAAAAAACCGGCGATGCGCTTTTGGAAAAAATCATCAAACAAGTTAACCGGCGCTTGACTTATAAAACTCAGGTTGTTTTTCACGAAAGTTTGGGCATTCCTTTTCCGAAAAATCCTAAGAAACATTAACGAGACTTGCGCCCTAAGCTGCACTGCATTTAAATTGTATGTTAAGTGCGGGGCCTCCTCCCCGCCCCACAAGAGTAAAGATTTATTTGACTCTGCAATTTAAATGCGGATTAGCTTAACTCACATTTGTAGGGTGTGCGCTGCACACATGACTCATAAGTGCGATCGTCATAACTCATATTATTGTAGATTTTAGACTTCGGCGTGAGCGCTCAGTCGCACAATTTTAGATTAAATTATTGGGAATAACTGATTGTGTATGGGTTGGTAACACAAGCCTACAGTTGCTTTTTTGAAACTAATATCACTGTCTCCTGGTGCTTAGGGCGCGCCTTATGCCTATGTTTTTGAATCCCAGACTTGCTTGACCAGTTAATCCCAATCATCAAGTTATTGCTAATAAAATTTAAGGGTAAGGTGATGATTGCATTTGACATATAGGAATCCTTGCAGGAGTCGTAAATTTTTTACCCCCCCCAACCCTCTCCGAACCCGCTGGGAGTCCGTAAGAAATTCACAAATGATGCGAGGATTGCTATATGCTGATTTCTTATCAGCGGAATTAGTTTTTATTATGGGTCAATTTAGCACAGGGTTGGAGACAATAGTTTCAAGTCAGATGCCATCAAGTTCGACAGCATTATTATTAAAATATTCTCCTTCTGTTATAATGCTTTCCCTCCTTATTGCCTGATGATTAAGCAGTGTAGCCGACGCAGTTCAAAGCGGGTTCCGATCGCCCTCCGAAACCAGCAAGTGTCTCAGATCACAAGGCAGATCGATCGCCCTCACTGCCAAAAAACGTAAAGTTATGTCACCTTAAGTAAGGGGTTATAAAATAACTCTTGCCATATCCCTAGAAAGTTATGACAACGAAACTAAGAGCTACACACACAGAGAAAATGGAGAGAGACTTGCACCAGTTGAGGGCAGACCAAGAACTGATTCTCAATCAAGTAGACAATGCGATCGCTCTGTTCGACTCGTCTGACTGCTTAGTTTTGTTTAACAAAAAATTGGCCGGAATCTGGCAACTGTCCCCAGAATGGCTGGAAACAAAACCGAAGTGCCACTTGCTGTTTGCGGAAATTGTCGATCGGGGTTACTTGTCCCTTCAGCAGTGGCAAGAGTTTCAGCAAGCACTCGAAAAATCTCAGGATGAAAGTTTATCATTTTATTTCGAGCAATCCAATGGGGTTTGTTTGGAGGTGTGCGCCACGATTACCAACAGCGGCGGACGGCTGTTTACCTTTAGAGACGTTACGGTATACCGAAACTCCCAAGCTAGCTTGAACGCAGAAGTAAGGCGGCTGAGCTTTCTTTTAGGTTTAACCGAACGCCTGCAAAAATCTGACAGTTTGCAAGAAATAGGTCAGTTTGCCCTCACCTATTTAGTAGAGGCAATGAATGCAGCTTTCGGAGATGTCAAGGTGATTAACGGCAAGGGAAACGATCGGCAAGCGTCGGGGATTTGCAACCAAGTTTCTAGTCAATTTTTGGCTACTTACGGGGAACCCGTAGTCGCAGGAATGCAAGAATTGCTCGACCAAGGCATTCCCTACGGCATCGGTTTGCTGTGGGAAGTGGTGAAAACTGGTAAACCTTTGCTTGTCGAGGATTATGCCCAACATCCCAATGCCGTGCCGGAATTTCGGCATCCGGGAATCGGACAACTCGGCATTTTTCCGATCGCAGCTACCAACGGCACGATCATCGGAGTGCTGACGCTGGAGTCCCGCAACATCAAAAAACTGCAAGCCGCCGTCCACCAAGAAGTGCTGGAGGCTGCTTGTCGGACTCTGGGGGCGGCGATCGAGCGGGCTCAGACACAAGAGAACCTGCGCCAAGTTAACGAAGAATTAGAGTATTCTTCTCAGTTGAAATCCGAGTTTTTAGCCTCAATGTCCCATGAATTGCGGACGCCTCTCAACAGCATTCTCGGCTTTTCTGACTTGCTGCTGCGGCAAACGGCCGGACAGTTGAGCGATCGACAAATGAACTATGTAGAACTGATCGAAAAAAGTGGGCAGCACTTGTTGCAGCTAATCAACGATATTCTCGATCTTTCTAAAATTGAAGCCGGGAAAGTAGAACTAAACTTACAGCCTGTTCGCGTTCAAGAACTCGCGACAGACTGTATGAAAATGATGCAGCCACGGGCCGACAAAAAGCGAATCGGTTTGTCTTTAGAACTCGACTACCGTATTACTAAAGTTTTCCTCGACGAAAGGCGAGTGCGACAAATTGTGATTAATTTACTTTCCAATGCCATCAAATTTACCCCCGAACAGGGACAAGTTAAACTCAGCGGGCGTCTGGCCTACGGCAGTGAAATAGACGGCGACTACCGACCGGATTGTTCTCCTGTAAATGCCAGCACTCCTTATTTTTGTTTTGAGGTGAAAGACTCCGGCATCGGCATTCCTCAAGACCGCTGGCACTTGCTATTTCGACCTTTTCAACAGGTGGATTCTTCCCTGACTAGGCGGCACGAAGGTACAGGTTTGGGTTTGGCTTTGACTAAGCGATTGGCAGAATTGCACGGGGGAACAGTTTCTTTTCAATCTGTTTGCGATCGGGGAAGTCTTTTCCGCGTTTGGCTGCCTTTGACAGAGATGCGTCAAGAGTTGGAGAACTTTGCTTCTTGTGCCTTAGATTCTAAGTTAGTCCCTGGTTCTGCGATTGCTTTACCAATTGCCAGGAAGCGGATTTTGGTTGTCGAAGACCAGCCTTTTAACCAAATGTTAATTTCTGAGGTGATGGAATTGGAGGGGTACGGGGTAGAGATACTCGCGGATGGTTCGGCTATGGTCGATCGTATTCTCGCCGCCTCTGCTGCCCCGGAGTTGCTGCCGGATTTGATTTTGATGGACATTCAGTTGCCGGATGTTGACGGCTTTGAGTTGATGCGCCGAGTTAAAGCAGATCCTGTCTGGGATTCGGTACCGATGATTGCGGTGACGGCGATGGCGATGCCCGGTGACAGTGAACGATGTTTGGAAGCTGGCGCTTCTGCTTATTTGAGCAAGCCACTGGATTTGAATTTGACGATCGCTACAGTCCGTAATTTTCTCGGCTAACAATAATTATTTGCAGTTCCAGCACTGCCATTTATGAAAATTGATAACAACAAAGGTTAAACTCAATAGTAGATAAATATCTATATGACTTGCCCGCACTTGCCTCCGAAAGCCTGTTCCTAGGAAAAATATCGAGTTTAGTAAGGAGAAATATATCAATTAACCCGTTTTCGAGCTTCCCCACGCGCCACTTCCGAGCTAAATTCGATATATTATATCATATTCCATGTCAAACAAGTCGCCCTGCATCATGTTGGTTGATGACGAGCCAGCTAATCTGACTTTACTGGAAGAGTTATTGCACCTCAAAGGATACGCTACAGTATCAGTGCTATCTGGCCATGAAGCGCTCTCGCTTGCCCGCGCCTCTCGACCGGATTTAATTTTACTAGATATTATGATGCCGGAGATGAACGGTTTTGAGGTGTGCGAGATCCTGCGGAAGGATACGGCATTGCAGACTGTACCGGTAATTTTTTTAACGGCCCTCGATGATGATATGTCTCGCATCAAAGGGTTAGAAATGATGGCAGATGATTATTTGACAAAGCCTTTTAACAGTCGTTTGTTGCTGGCAAAAGTTGAAAATATTTTGCAGTTGAGTCAAATGCGATCGCAAGCTGTATCTTCCCAATTCAACCAGCAGGTAAAAGAGCAAAGCAAACGCCAAATCGCTGCCGCTTGGGAAGCCAACGAATATCTTTCAGAAAAATTTCAGCTATTTGTGCCAGAGCAACTTCTCGGACGAATTGCGCCACAAGGAATAGAATCTATTCAGTTGGGCAATGTCACAGAAGAAGAGTTGACTATTTTATTTTGCGACATTCGCGGGTTTACTACGATCGCCGAATCTCAACAAGCTCGCGAGACTTTTGAATGGTTGAACGCTTTTTTTACTAAAATGAACGAGTGCATAACGTCTCACGGCGGGTTTATTGACAAATACCTAGGCGATGCAATCATGGCAGTATTTGACAAGCCAAATTCTCACGCCATGAATGCGATCGAAGCCGCAGTAGCAATGCAAGAAACTTTGCAAGAATTTAATGCCAGTCGCCACAAATACAATTTAGAATCTCCCGTCAATATTGGTACGGGAATTAACACAGGTATCGGCATGATCGGCACTTTAGGTTCCGATCGCCGCATGGACTCTACAGTCATTGGTGATGTGGTAAATACAGCTTCTCGGTTAGAAAATTTAACTAAAATATACGGTTGCCAAATTATTGTTAGCGAAAATGCCATTGTTCATGCGAGAGAATTTCTCAATGGCATAAGTTCCAACTCCCACTCAAAAGAAAGTCTATTATTAAAGTGCGACTTAGAAGTGGAAACACAGGAGAGTATTATTTGTACTTCTGGGGCGACTGCTGCTGACAGCCATTTGGGGCACCACAATTATTACTATCGCTGGATCGATCGAGTAACCCCGCGCGGCAAGCAGGAAGCTATTGAAATCTACGAAATCTGGGCAGCCTCATGTCCCGACTCGGAGGCAAAGCAGCTTACCCAGGGTTTATTTGACAAAGGAATTCAAGGATGGCAATCCGAAAGATTTGTCGCAGCCTTGGGATATTTTCAGCAACTAATCGAACAAAACCCTGCTGATACAGTCGTCAGTTTTTATATCAATCGCTGCCAGGAAAAACTAGGTTTTATACCTGTAAGTAAGCGCTCAGAAATCAACTAAATAGAACCAGTTCGTACTGAGGATTTCAGTCCTATTTCTTACGGCAAATACCAGCTCATAAAGATTTAACTTTTAGGGCGGGCTAGAAGCCCAACCCCTACTTCCTACAAGAGTTTAGAACTCTGGAAAAAGTCGCTAACTATCGTGAATTGTATCTGCGTTGCGTCTGTGCTTTCCCTATCACTGAAAGATTTATGCCATAAGTCTACTCTAATTTTATACCATCAAACAGCGGTCAAAACTTGCTCTCTCAACTTCCCGATCAACTCATTCACCCCCCCCGCATTCAAACGGTAACTCAGAGGATGACCGATTAAATAAGCCGAACTTTCAAACAAAACATCAATTTCCACCAAACCATTTTCTCGCAAAGTTTTGCCAGTCGAAACCAAATCCACAATTGCCTCCGACATACCCGTAATCGGCCCTAACTCAACAGAACCGTAAAGCGGCACAATTTCCACCGGCAAATTCAAATTGTGAAAATATTCCCTAGCACAGTGTACGAACTTAGAAGCAACTCTACCGTGAGGAGGCAAATCCACAGTTCGTCGATAAGAACTAGATTCCTTCACCGCCACAGACAGCCGACACTTGCCAAAATTTAAATCAATTAAATTGGCAACTTTCGGCTTTTTTTCCCGCAAAACATCATAGCCAGCAATCCCCAAATCCGCTTGACCGTATTCCACATAAACCGGCACGTCGTGCGTCCTGACTAGCAAAGCTTTTGCTGTTCCGGTAGGGTCATATATTTGAAGTTGTCTGTTAGATGAATCGAGAAAAGCACTGAAGTCTAATCCAACAGATTTAAACAGTCGAATGCTATCTCCTAGCAGTCCGCCTTTGGGAAGTGCAACAGTAATCATGTCAATTTTTAGAGTCTAAATTGCTTAATTTGGCAAGGGGGCGATCGCGGCACAAGCATAAACAGCTTTTGCCCAACTCAGAATAACACATAGAGTTCCTAGGCAAAAATAAATTTCGGGTATTGCTCGATCCTTTGTTTGGGTATATATTATATTTAGTAAGTTTTTATTTCGTCACGTTTTTCAAGGGCGGTCGGTATGGAAAACAATCAAGAATTTGACGCAAATTTTCACAGTGTAGACCCGGATTCCCTGAAAAAGATTACAGTAGATGAAATCCTCTCAGGCGGTGGTGTAGAGAGGGAGGAAATGGACTATACAGTAGCTTTACCTAGCGCTAACCAGGCTAGGGTTCCCAGGGACGGAGGCTTCTCATCTCATGTGAAATCCAGCGTGTTCGATCGCGCCCCCCGATCGCAGTTTGCAGAAAAACGCGGAACGCTGGGAGGCTGTTAATTTGACAACTCTGGGCCCTAGAAGGGCAGAGATTATTGTATCATTCAGTCCACTTAATAAGTACAGCTTCCTGTGCTTACCGCAAGATGGTTCTGTCCTCAAGCTTTCGACTCATTGCAGAGTCTTGTTCCCCTGTGCCCCACGGTACAATTCAAAACCCAAAATACTGGTTTCTAGGCGTACTTGTTGCTCGAAGTTTTTACCCGCGCAAGCTTTTCTGCGCTCAAGCCCATAACTTCAGTTTTCAAGGTGCGTTGCCTTCCGGCGACTGGGTTTTTAATGTGGTTGAATACCCTAGCCACATTACAATATTATCACGACCAAGAATAAAAATTCGTCCTAGAAAGACGGGGCTTTAGACCCAATTTTTTGGTAAAATGCTTGCAGAGGCTGGTGCAGAAAACGGGCCGATCGCCTGATCGCCATTGTGTGTCACGCTTTTGTATATTCAACTCTAAAACTTAAAATTGCACGGGCGATCGGAAATAGCTGACAGCTACATTATGACCAAATTGACTCTGGTAATCGGCAACAAAAATTATTCCTCTTGGTCGCTGCGCGCTTGGCTGGCGATGAAACAAGCTGGACTGGAATTTGCCGAGGTGAGAATCCCCTTAGACTGGCCGACAACCCATGAGGAAATTCGGCGCTATTCTCCTTCGGGAAAAGTGCCAGTTTTAATCGACGGCGATCTGAAAGTGTGGGAATCTTTAGCAATTTGCGAATACGTTGCCGATCGCTTTGCAAATGATTTGTGGCCGGCGGATGTAGCGGAACGGGCGATCGCCCGTTCCATCTGCGCCGAAATGCACGCGGGTTTCCAAAATTTGCGCGACAATATGCCGATGGACTGCCGCAACCGCTATCCGGGAGAAGGGAGGACTGCCGGTGTAGAAGCAGAGATCGATCGCATCTTTGCCATTTGGCGCGAATGCCGTCAAAAATTCGGAATAGGTGGCAATATGCTATTCGGAAAATTCACAATTGTTGACGCTATGTTTGCCCCCGTTGTCATGCGTTTTGTCACCTACGGAGTCAAATTAGATTCAGTAACAAAAGCGTATGCGGATGCGATTTTTGCCTTGCCGGCCATCCAGGAATGGGTAGCAGCAGCTTGCAGCGAAACGGAAAGTATTCCACACATTAAAATCTAGGAAAAATCAGTTGACTTAACCTCAAATATCAAATTTCAAGTCTCAAATATGAAATCAGGATGCGGATTCTTTTAGTTGATGATGAAGTTGAGTTAACTGACCCTTTGAGTCGAGTCTTAACGCGCGAAGGTTATACAGTTGATGTGGCATTTGACGGAGCAAGTGGCAGCAATTTAGCAATGCAGGGCAATTACGATTTGCTAATTTTGGATTGGATGCTACCGAGACAAACCGGACTGGCAATTTGCCAGAAGTTGCGATCGCAAGGACGGAATACGCCAGTGCTATTTCTCACCGCCAAAGATACCGTAGACGATCGCGTACAAGGACTTGACGCCGGTGCAGACGACTATTTAGTCAAACCTTTTGAACTGCGAGAACTGCTAGCGAGAGTCCGCGCATTACTGCGGCGGCCTCCTACTTTTGACGCCGAGGTTGCTGTCGGGCGGCTGCAAGTTGCAGATTTACAGCTAGACTACGACAATCAATTAGCTTATCGGGGCGATCGTACAATTGACTTATCAGAAAAAGAATGTCAGTTATTAGAATACTTAATGCGCCATCCCGGTCAATTGCTAACACACGAACAAATCCACCAGTATTTGTGGAATGAAGCAGAAAAACCCAGCAGCAATGTATTAGCTGCTCAAATTCGCCTGCTGCGCCGCAAAATAGAAGTTCCGGGCGAATCTGTGCTAATTCACACAGTCTATGGCAGAGGCTATCGCTTTGGAGAAGCCAATTAAAAATAATAGAAATTATAGAAAAATCCCTCTTCCTTCTTCCCTCTTCCCTCTTCCCTCGGACTGACATCCATTACATCCGTTACATCCGTTACATCCGTTACATAATCCGTTGCCGAACTTCCTTTTTCCTGGGGCTATATTATCTATTATCGGGAAAGTGTGCACCCTAAACCGCCCTTACGGGTGTTGACAAACCAAAGTAATTACTGTCACCTCCGGCGGACAAAATAGCCTCCCGGGCGCATAAGTTCCCAAACCCCGATTCACGTACAGCAAATTACTCCCCACCTGATGCAAACCGCTAGCCCATTCCCAGTGAGTAACTACTCGATCGCAAGCCGAGACAAAAGGAATGAACTTTCGGATTCGTTTAGGGATCAAATAGCCAATTTTTCTGACCCAAGCGTACAAAGGGCCGATACCAGGAATAACGATTTGACCCCCGTGAGTGTGCCCAGACAACTGCAAATCAATCCGCCAATTTTGCAGATTTTCAGCAGTATCAGGATTGTGAGACAAGACAATCCGAGGAATCGCGGAATTTATTGATGCCATTACAGGTTCAGGCGCAAAATCGCCCGACCAAAAATCGGCCAACCCAACTAAAGCCAATTCTGACCCCAAAGGATAGACTGCTTCGTTGTACAAAACCCGAATTTCGACGCTATTTAAAGCATTAGTAACCTCTCTTTTTGCGTTCGGCCAATAGTGGTCATGATTGCCCAAAACCGCGTAAATTCCTGCTCGACTTTGCAAATTTTTCAATCGCTGCACTAAGCCGTAAATAGGTGCGGGGTCATAACTAATAAAGTCACCAGTTAAAAAAATCAGGTCTGGTTCTGCTTCATTGGCTGCAGCTATCGCCTCTTCTAGCAACCATTCCGACAGCCGCACCCCGTCATAGTGAAAGTCAGTAAGCTGTACAATTTTAGTACCGGATAGATTTGCTGGAAGATTGGCGATGGGTATTGTTAAATACTCTACTCGAAGTTTTCCCGTTAATAACCTGTGCATAAATCTAAAGTTTATTGATGACAGAGCGCCACCTCTAGCTTAGCAAATAATATCGTTTCCGGTTGCAACCAGAAACGATATTATTTATTACTAAGTAAGTGGAAATAAACATGGCTGGGGGGAGGCTGGGTTTTGCATTAATAATAAACTGGCGGCTAGTATAGATCATTGTCTTAACCGCTGTTAATATCGTTTATTTTTTTGTCGCGTCTGCCTACTTGTTAACTAATCACTTTTGACGAATGTCGCTTCTTCTCAATATATTGCTGGTGGTAATCCTCTGCCATATAAAATTCACCAGCAGGTTTGATTTCGGTGGCAATATCTTTGTCGTATTTACCGGAAGTTTGCAATTTTTGTTTGGAGAGGCGAGCGGCTTTTTCTTGTTCGGAATTATGATAAAAGATCACAGACCTGTACTGTTCGCCTCTGTCGGGGCCTTGGCGATTGATTTGGGTTGGATCGTGACAGTTCCAGAATACATCTAGCAGTGCTTCGTAACTCACCTGCGATCGATCGTACTCTATCAGCACAGATTCAGCGTGACCAGTGACTCTGGCGCAAACGTCTAGGTAGCAGGGATTGGGCCAGTGACCTCCCGTGTAGCCCGCAGCAGTCGAGACGACACCCGCAACGGCGCGAAACTTGTGTTCAACTCCCCAAAAACAACCGGCGGCAAATGTGGCTTTTTCCATTGTGTTACTCATCGTATTGGGATAAAACTTGGCACTAAATTATGCTTGACATATTCCCATTAGTGTGCATTCCCAGACCAATCGCGGCTGTACGTAGTTTAACAAATATTGTCGCGCTTTTTCCAAGGGTTCTAAGGGCGATCGACTAATTCCCCCTGCCAAAAATTGTTGCCAGTAACAGTGCTGTAAATAATCGATTAACCACAACTGAGATTCAGTATCTAAAGTTTTATCAATTTCCTTTGCCAATTCCAAAGCAGACCGCAGATTTTGAGGCAACTGCTTCACCTTTTGCAGCAAATCATCGGGTATTGATTGCAGTTGCTGCCAAATAGAAATCGCCTCCCCAGGACTGCCCTGAGCCATCCCCAGTACCTCGGGATGGGATAAAATCTCTGCGAATCCGGCTTGCTGCAAAACTTGTGCCATTGCTTCGGGATTCAGCCGAGAAAACTGGATTTTTTGACAACGGGAAATTAAAGTCGGCAGCAAAACTTCCACTGTCGGAGCAATTAAAATTAGCGCTGCTTTACCCGGTTCTTCCAATGTTTTCAACAAGCCGTTAGCGGCTCCCTCGCCCATTGTTTCTGCTTGTTCCAAAACTACGACTGAACGCGCAGCTTCTAGCGGCGGTCTGCTGAGAAAATCACCGATTTCTCGAACTTGTTCTAAGCGAATTTGTGGTGGTGCTTTCCGCTTTAAACCCGCTTCCTCTGCTTCCTTTGGCGTAAGCCGTTTGCCTTGGTTCATATAAGTTGGTTCTACCCAGAGTAAGTCTGGATGATTTCGCTGCCTCACGCGATTTTGCACGGAGGCTATTAGTCGGGTTTCGGGAATATTTGCTGAGAATAAAAGCTCGATGAAACACTGAGCCGCTAAACTTTTGCCGATGCCGTTAGACCCGACAAATAAATAACCAGGAGCAATTCGGTTTCGCTCGACTGCTTGAGTTAGCAATTCTACTGGTCGCTCTTGTCCGATTAATGATGTAAAATAATTCATGTGACAGTTGACAGTTGACAGTTGACAGTTGACAGTTGACAGTTGACAGTTGACAGCTTGCCCGAAGAGCGCAGTCGAAGGGTTGACAGTTGACAGTATTCAGTTGACAGAAGGAAGTTATTGTAGGGTGCGTCAGAGGCGCCGAATGTAATGACTACCTATTCAAGAATTTTGCCCCGCTACCCTATGGTGAGTTAGTTACAACGAAGAAACCGGGTTTTTCCTCGATGTTGAGGATTTTTAGCAAATATTTCGTAAAAAACCAGGTTTCTGGCTATCTATGTAAGCTTACTTTTCAGAATTGATATTATTTAAATATCCCCAAGCTTCTAACCTGCGAGTTACAATAGTTTGAATTTCCTGAGCGACTTCATATTCAGGGCGATCGGCATTTATGCGAACAATTCGAGATTTATTTGCCTCGGCTAACTCCGCAAAACCTTGCTGCACAAGGCGGTGAAACTTCAAATCAGCTTGCTCGATCCGATCGCACCCTCCCCGATCCCTTACCCTCGCCAAACCCTCCTCCACATTAATATCCAGCCACAAAGTCAGATCGCTTTCCAAGCCGCCGGTGGCAATGTCATTCAACTGCTTAATTAAATTTAAGTTAAGACTGCGGCCGTAGCCCTGATAAGCAATCGTAGAGTCAGTAAAGCGATCGCATAAAACAATCGTTCCCTTAGATAACTCGGGTTTGAGAAAAGTTTCGACGTGTTGAGCGCGATCGGCAGCATACATGAGTAATTCTGCTCGATCGGATACAGATTCGCCCCCATCTTGTTTCAGCAGCAAATGTCGCAGTCCCCTTCCCAGCTCAGTACCCCCCGGTTCGCGAGTAGCCACGAAGCGGACTGTGAGAAAGTAACTTATTTGCAGGAACTGTATCAGCCGCTGCATTTGCGTAGTTTTACCCGCACCTTCAACCCCCTCAAACACGATAAGTTTGCCCTTCATTGCCCTAACTTCCCATTTCAATAAAATAAATCTATATTGTTCTGTGAATCTGTTCTAGGTTCGGTATGATAATAAAGTCTAAATGCCTCACGGCTGGAGTTGTCTATGGCTCGCTATACTGGTTTTTTTATCGTTGCCGTTCCGATCGACCGTCTCCGTCAATCCCTGATTGAAATTTTAGAGTCATGCAATCTTGATATTATCTACAATACAGGAGATTCCGTCATGGCTCGCGAGCTCCCAGGTCAAGTTTCGATTGCCAAACTTGTCACCGCAGAAGTCCTAATTGAGAAAAACACGGCCAGCGACTCAGAGGTTCGCATGAACTTCGTGATTAAAAACGAAGAACTGCCCCTGCAAACCAACAACCACTGCCGTCAAATGTTCGAGCTAGTGAGTCGTTCAATTATGAACAACAATAATTGGCGACTTTTGGAAAGTATGGCACTGTAGCCATCAGTCATTAGTCATTAGTCCTCAGTCATTAGTCATTAGTTTGTGGCTAATGACCAATGACCTCGTACTTTTATTGGTCATCCCTAAATTGAAGCTCGAAATCCCCGGCGCAAAAACAAAGAATTTGTAACCACGCTAACAGAACTAAACGCCATAAATGCCCCAGCAGCCGCAGGACTGAGTAGAATTCCCGTTGCAGGCAGCAAGATACCCGCTGCAACCGGAATTCCCAGAGTATTGTAACCAAAAGCCCAAAATAAATTTTGGCGAATTTTGTTGAAAGTAGCGCGCCCCAGCTCGATCGACTCAACAACATCCATCAAAGCATTTCGCATCAGCACAATTTGAGCTGTCTCAACTGCGACATCAGTGCCACAGTGCAAACCAATACCGACATCAGCTTGAGCCAAAGCCGGGGCGTCATTGATACCATCCCCCACCACAGCCACTTTACAGCCTTGGGCTTGCAAAGTCGCGATCGCCCTCGCCTTCCCCTCCGGCCGCACCCCAGCCAAAACATCAGCCGCCGTCAAATCTAGCTGCTGCGCCGTCGCCGCCGCCGCAGACGGCGTATCCCCCGTCAGCATCATCACCCGCAATCCCATGCCCCGCAAACGTTCCACCGCCGCCTTAGCATCCGGTCTCAGAGTATCTTTTAGCCCGATTACCCCCAGCAAAACACCCCCAGAAGCCACGTAAACCGCCGTTTTGCCTTGCAAAGACCCCGACAATTCCGTCGCCACAGCGACCCCCTGCTCCTTCATCCACTCAGCATTCCCCGCGAACACCCGCCGGCCCTCCACCAAAGCAGAAACCCCGAAGCCCGGTTCCGTGCAGAAATCCTCAGCAGCTAGCAGCGGCAAACCTTGCTGTTGAGCTTCCAGCAAAATCGCTGCAGCGATGGGATGACAAGCGCCCCTTTCCACCGCCGCCGCAATTTGCAGCAGTTTTGAGTCAATTGTGGAACAGGCATCTTGCCTGTTGCCAGAAACCCCATCAATTGTGGAACAGGCATCTTGCCTGTTGCCAGAAACCCCATCAATTGTGGAACAGGCATCTTGCCTGTTACCAGAAACCCCATCAATTGTGGAACAGGCATCTTGCCTGTTGCCAGAAACCCCATCAATTGTGGAACAAACATCTTGTTTGTTACCAGAAACCCCATCAATTGTGGAACAAACATCTTGCCTGTTGCCAGAAACCCCATCAATTGTGGAACAGGCATCTTGCCTGTTCCCCACATTAATATCCGAGTTCAAATCCCACTCGGAATTCTGGAAAATCGGCAAATAATCAGTGAGTGTGAGATTTCCGGTTGTCAGAGTGCCAGTCTTGTCAAAAACCACCGTATCTAATTGATGCACCCGTTCTAAAACATCACCACCGCGAATTAAAAGCCCGCGCTCCGCCCCGATGCCAGAACCGACTAAAATTGCAGTTGGGGTAGCCAGTCCCAAAGCGCAAGGACAAGCAATCACTAAAACTGCGATCGCCAATTTCAAACTTAACAGCAAAGGCGATTGATAATGGATAATTGGCAATTCATTTCCCATATTCATTGCCCCGTGTCCCATATCCATTACCCCGTGTCCTAAAAGCACAGAAGGCCAAATATGAGTCCCGGCAAAATACCAAAATAGGAAAGTTAAAACCGATATCGCCATTACCCCATACACAAAATATCCCGCCACAGTATCAGCTAAATTTTGAATCGGCGCTTTGCGAGTTTGGGCTGCCTGCACCAAAGCCACCATTTGAGCTACAGTTGTTTCTTTACCGGTGCGAGTTGCCCGCATCACAACTGCCCCGGATTTATTGATAGTTCCGGCGGCAACTGTATCTCCTGGTTGCTTCAAAACCGGCATTGATTCGCCAGTCAGCATCGACTCATCTATCGTTGTTTTGCCTTCGCAGACTTCACCGTCTACCGGTATTTTTTCCCCTGGCAAAACTTGCAGCCATTCTCCGACTCGGACGCGATCGGCGGGAATTTCAATGTATTGTGGATCGTAGACCGCAGATGTCGAGTCTAAAGGCAATTCTTCCGATCGCAAATCTAAACTCGGGAGTTTAAAATCAACTAAGCGGGCTTTCGCCGGTTGCAATGCGATTAAAGCTTGCAAAGCTGATGCAGCGCGCCGTCTGGCTTGCTGTTCGAGAGTTTTGCCCAACAAAATAAAGCCCAGCAGCATCACCGGTTCGTCAAAAAAGCACTCCCATCCCATTCGTGGAAACAGCAGCGCCGCGTTGCTAGCGGTGTAAGCTGTAACAGCGCCTAAAGCTACCAAAGTATTCATGTTCGGTGCATTTCGCCACAAACTGCGGCACCCGTCAAGGATAATCGGGCGGCCCGGTAGCAGTAAAGCTAGGGTGGCGAGTCCCCAGTGAAACCAAATATTGCTGAGAATTGGGGCTTTTGTGCCGAGTACGTGACCTAAACCGGATAAAATAATTAGGATAAGGGCGATCGTCAATTGCTTGATTTGCTGTCGAATTTCTTGTCGCCGTCGTTCAATTGTTGCCGCTTCTGCTTCCCGCTGATTTTCCCCTAAACGAGACTGAGAGGGAAATCCATTATCAGTCAACTTTTTCGCTAAAGCCTCTGCATCCACAGCCCCCGGTTGACACTCAACCGTCGCGACTTCTACCGCCAAGTTAACGCAAGCTGAAATCACGCCTGAATACTGCATGAGTTGGCGTTCCACAGCTTTAGCGCAGCCGGCACATTTCATCCCGCCGACATCGAAAGTAACAAGTTCTGGCGGTGATTCGTTAACTGGTAGGATTTCTGGTTGAATTTCGGGGATTGTTTTGGGCAAAAATTGCATGGTTTTTTTTGGTATTGATTAGAATATTTGGGTAGTTCTGAAAGGATTTAATGCACTGTTTAGACAAATGTCTATATTTTTATCATAGATAAATATTGTGGCATCTTCCAAAAGTGTTAGTTTTTTTTAATTCTTATTAGTTCCCGGCTGTTAAATCCTTAGTCCGGCAGGCATTTCAACTACTGTCGGAATGCGAGTTTAATGCTAAGACACGGTTTGGACACGGCAGTGCCGTTTCCCTATTTGATATAATGAGCCAATTGCCTAGTTAGTATCCAGCTTTTATTTGACGAATTTAGCTATGACAGAAACACCCAAATTTTATATTATCAAACGTCCTGCCGGTAATTGCGAAATTTTGCCGTTGGCGGAGCCCTCGCAGACGATCGCGCAACTCGAAGAACAAAACCCCAGTATTATTGAAAAGTGGGGCCCTTACGATTCGGCCGAAGATGCCATCGCCCGCCGCATCGGTTTAATTCGCGCCGGCAAATGCCAACCAACCAAATTTTAGATTTTAGATTTTAGATTTTAGATTGAAGATAAGAAGGACTAAAGTCCTCACTACAAACCTGGTTCGTAGTGAGGACTTTAGTCCTTCTTTACTGAAGTTTTTGTGACTAAAAACTACTTGGATTTAGCCGGTGCCACACTCGGTTTTGCCTGCGCCGCCGTCGGCTTAGCTGGCGCAGCATTCGGTTTCGCCTCCGCCTTATTGTTCCCTGTTTTACCAGTAACTTGCTTTGTCAAAACTTCCATAGCTTTCGCGTATTGCGGATCGGCCGTCGTAGCAATTTTATCGCGATCGCGCCTCAATTCCTGTTTTTGAGCGTCGGTGAGTTCTACCTTGAAATCCGGTTCAATCCCGGCGTGGTTGATATCAGTGCCGTTGGGAGTAAAATACTTGGCAATTGTCACCGCTAAACCGGCACCATTTCCCACGCCGCGTACTGACTGAACTAAACCTTTACCAAACGTCTTTGTTCCCACCAAAACCGCGCGTTTGTTGTCTTGCAAAGCACCGGATAGAATCTCGCTAGCACTTGCTGAACCGCCGTCTACCAGTATAACTAACGGTTTGTCTGTGATTGCTGCCTTGTTTGCCGTTTGTTTATCGGCTTCACCGACTCGATCGACCGTCGAGACGATCGTACCTTCTTTGAGCCACATCCGAGCAATTTCAATACTTCCGTACAGCAACCCGCCGGGATTGGAACGCAAGTCTAAAATATAGCCCGTTACCTTTTTCTGTTCCAAATCCTTAATTGCCGATCGCATTTCCGATGCAGCATTCGCACTGAACTGATTTAAGCGAATATAGCCGACTTCTCCGATGGGAGTTTTCTGCACCGACTTCCGCACAGGATGAATTTCAATTTTAGCGCGTTTCAGCTTAAATTCTAATTCTTTGCTTCCCCGCAAAATCGTCAGCGTCACCTCAGTATTCACCTGACCGCGAATCAAACTTACTGCTTGATTCGTATCCATGCCTTCTGTGCTCTTGCCGTCAATCTTAGTAATGATATCTTTTGCCAGAATACCAGCACTAAAAGCAGGGGTATCTTCGATCGGCGAAATCACCACCAACTTCTTAGTTTCCTCATCTTGAGTCAACTGAATCCCAACTCCTGTCAGTTCCCCAGAAGTTTCAACCTGCATATTTCTGAACTCTTGAGGGTCCATAAACCGCGTATAAGGATCATCCAGCTTCTTCAACATTTCCCGAATTGCTTTGTAAGCTTCGTCGTCGCTGGTATAAGTCCGGTTCAAATAATCATTCCGCACCGCTTTCCAGTCAACCTGGTTAAAAGTGCCATCTACATAACTTTTGTCAATAATTTGCCAAACTTCATCAACCAACTCTTTAGGGCTTCCCCTAAAAGAAGCCAGAGATTTAGAACTGCAACCAGTGTTCGCAAGAGTTACAGCAGTGAGTACCACTGCTGCTGCACTTAGAACAAGCCCTCGTTTTGTTATAACCATTTGTCTGACGCGCGGGAGGAAAAGAGTTCAGAATAATTACGCTCAATCTAACACAGGCAAGGCCCGGTCGTAGTTGGCGTACATATATTATTCAACTTTGCCGAGTTTTGTTCCCTTTCGCCACAGGCAAGATGCCTGTGCCACAAAAAACTCGGCATCTTGCCCGCCACAGGCAAGATGCCTGTGCCACAACAAACTCTTGTGG